>DEWO01000127.1 GCA_002363695.1 Prevotella sp. UBA3208 | reverse complement strand
CCATGAACGGGGAGCGAAGCGATAGACATTGGTATCGCTCATCCGCATGGTGGGCTCGCTCTTCTTCCTGTACATGAGATACCAGATAAGGTATGGTATCAGCAGGACCAGCAGCAACAGATATTCTTTATTGGCAAATTCCATTTCTTCTTTCGTTATTCCTTTTTACTTTATACCGGCATCGTCACACTAACAACTGCCAGATGCTATACACAATATAGCAGAACAGCAGCACGGCAACTGCCACAATGCCCCAGATGACCATCTTCAGCACGCGACGCTCTTTCTGCGAGCGCTGGTCGGCCTCCGACAGCACGGGCTTCTGCACCTCTTCCACAGGCAGGTTCTCCAGCTTGGTCTGGTTGATGAAGTCGATGGCACTGACCAGATTGGCATCGTTCTCGTTGATCATCGTAGAGTATTTGGCAAACTTCACCAAATCAGCGGTCATAAACAGCTGGTGCAACTCGTCCAGCGACTGCTGGTCACCAGCAGCAGTCAGACGCTCTATAATCTCGGAACTGGTCATCTCCATGGCGGAGAAGCCATAGCGTTCCTCAATATACTTACGCAGGGTGTCTGTCAGTTTGGTATAGTACTCCTTGGCATTCTCGGATGCCACCATGCGGTCTGCCTTGATCTGCTCAATCTCCTTCATGGCCTTCTGGTGGGGCAACAAGCGCTTCACAATCTTGATGTGTGAAATAACGGGCTTGTTGTCGCGCAGACGAAGGTAAAGATAACCGCACAGGGCCGTCAACATCAAAAGCAGCACACTGAGCCAGAACGACAGACTCCAGTCGCTCCACTGGAAGGGATTGTCCTGTACGTCCTTGGGGGGGAAGAACTTGTTCAGTTGGGTGGTGTCAACCTCTACTTCAACGACTTTCAGCGCCAAGTCAGCACTCTGTTGTTCCTTGCCGTTAATCTTCACCTTGAAGGGAGGCAGATGATACAGGTTACCGTCAAACGAGGTCAGCGTGATGACCATCGTGTGGTCTGACGGGCGTTGTACATTCAGCACCTCAACACCGGGTGCCAGCATCTGACGGGGCTGGAAAGTGGGCCATTCCACCTTCGCATCGTCAGTTGCCTGAACGGTCAGCGTCACCGTTGCCTGTTCACCAATCATCATCTCTATCGGCTCTATCTTAGCCGTAACAGACGATTGAGCCAAACAGCACAACGAACTGGCAATCAGAATAATTAATGATATATATCTTCTCATCAGCTTCGTTGTTTAAACAGCATCAGCAATGCCTTTACATAGTCCTCATTGGTAGCTATGCTCACCAGATCGACATTGCTCTTATTCATAGTTTCGCGCAACTGCTGCTGGCAGTTGTTCCAGTACTTCTGGTGGGCTTGGCGCAGCTGTTTGCTTGACGTGTCGATATACTGTTCATATCCCGTCTCGGCATCCACCACGCGCATCAAGCCAACATCAGGCAGTTCACGAGCACGGAGGTCATAGACCTGCAGAGCAACCACGTCGTGCTTACGATTGGCTATCTGCAACGGCTGCAAGAAGTCCTGGCGGTCGTAGAAGTCGCTCAGCACAAAGGCCGTACAACGGCGTTTCGCCACGCTGGTCAGGAACTCCAGCACCTGCTTCACATCGGTACGCTTGGATTCCGGCTTGAAGTCCAGCAGTTCACGGATGATATAGAGAATGTGCTTGCGACCCTTCTTGGGGGGAATATACTTCTCTATGCGGTCCGAGAAGAACACCACGCCAATCTTGTCGTTATTCTGGATGGCCGAGAAGGCTATCGTAGCAGCAATTTCCGTCACCATATCACGCTTCATCTGGCACTGCGTACCGAAATCCAGCGAGCCGCTGACGTCTATCAGCAGCATCACCGTCAACTCGCGCTCCTCCTCGAACACCTTGACATAAGGGCGATGAAAACGGGCCGTCACATTCCAGTCAATATCGCGAACATCGTCGCCATACTGATACTCACGCACCTCCGAGAAGGCCATACCCCTACCCTTGAAGGCCGAGTGGTACTGGCCAGCGAAGACGTTTGAGCTCAGGCCACGAGCCTTAATCTCTATCTTCCGTACTTTCTTTAATATCTCGCTAGTTTCCATATGCTAGTTTGACTAGTTATTACTAGTTTGACTAGTTTTTAGGGCACTTCCACCTTGTTGACAATCTTCGAGACAATCTCCTCGCTGGTTACATTCGAAGCCTCAGCCTCGTAGGTCAGGCCGATACGATGGCGCAGCACGTCGTGAGCCACGGCACGTACGTCCTCGGGCACCACGTAGCCACGGCGTTTGATGAAGGCATAGGCACGGGCAGCCTTTGCCAGGTTGATGCTGGCACGGGGCGAACCACCAAACGAAATCATGTCCTTCATATCCTTCAGGCCATAACGGTCAGGGAAACGGGTAGCAAACACGATGTCGGCAATATACTGTTCAATCTTCTCGTCCAGATAAACCTCGCGCACCACCTGACGGGCCTTGACAATCTCGTCAGCCGTGGTCACAGGCGTCACCTTGGGCAAACCGCTGCCAATGTTCTCGCGGATAATCTTCTTCTCCTCCTCGATGGTAGGATAGCCGATGACCACCTTCAGCATGAAACGGTCCATCTGGGCCTCAGGCAACGGATAGGTACCCTCCTGCTCGATGGGGTTCTGCGTAGCCATCACCAGGAACGGGTTCGGCAGTTCGAAGGTGTCGCTGCCAATAGTTACCTGCTTCTCCTGCATGGCCTCCAGCAAGGCACTCTGCACCTTGGCCGGAGCACGGTTGATTTCATCAGCCAGCACGAAGTTGGCAAACACCGGTCCCTTCTTCACCTGGAACCGCTCGTCCTTCTGCGAATATATCATCGTACCCGTCACGTCGGCAGGCAACAGGTCAGGCGTAAACTGAATACGGCTATAGGTTGCGTCAATCAGCTGCGCCAGCGTCTTGATAGCCAGCGTCTTTGCCAAACCAGGAACGCCCTCCAGCAGAATATTACCATCACTCAGCAGACCAATCAGCAATGAGTCCACCAAATGCTTCTGTCCTACAATCACCTGATCCATGCCCGTCACGAGGTTGGTCACGAATCCACTCTGTTGTTCTATCCGCACATTCAGTTCGCGGATGTCAATAGCTTCTGCCATAATATTACTTTTTTACCTATTTACTTTTAATTTGGATGCAAAAGTACGCATTTTCCCCGTCATTACACACATCCGCATACCTAAATAATATTAAAAGAGTTTTCTAAAACTTACTATGGCGTATACTTCCCCGGTTTTTCAGCCGATGACAACGATGACGATGATACCAAGGGAAGCAGAATTCCTATGAGTGTGCCCACATTTACGAAAGGCATAACGTTATGATGATAACTCTCTGCGCATGTCGCGACCTATCTTGTTCCAATAGGGTATGTGCTTCAGAGTGGAACGCACAGGCTGCACGTGCCACAACATAAGAAGCAGCAAGAAGAAACAGCCGGCCAGACAAACCACACCATAGAGATACTTCACAGCCATCATAATACTCTGAGTGACGTCTATCGGTTGCAAAGCACGAACCAAATTGTCGGCCACATGATAACGGAACAGATAGCTGTAGACACCGCCGCAGATGCTGTCAACCACACCGTTGCGGATGAAGCCGGCAATGGTGAGACTCATGAAGAAATGCTGAAACGGCATCAATTCTTCGAGATAGACGGTCAGCGTACAGAAGAATATAACTTAAAGGATGCCACTTTTTACGGAACGTTAACATGCAGTTAACAGTCAGTGACACATAGAACTACTGTTTGCGTCTTTTCTTCAGCTGGAGCTTGGGAATCTTGATAATCTGACCTTCTTTAAGTTTGGGGTTCTGTGACAGGTTGTTATATACTTCTACATAGCACTCCATGTCCGGACCGAGGTTGCCTCGACAGATGCTGTAGAAAGTCTGCCCCTTCTGCACCTTCACCTCGTGGGAGAGACCGACAATGCGATAGGCACCCAAGCGAACACGGGAGTCCTTCTCGGCATACTTGTCAAAGTCCTCGTCAGGCTTGGTGTCCTTTCTCTCAGCCTGTGCTGCTGTCTGCTGTGGTTTGGCAGGAGCCTGAACGGGCTCTACCTTGGGCACTTCTGCTGCAGGTTTCTGAGGTTCGGGCTTCACGTCAGGCTGCTCTGACAGAGTCTGCTGTGCAGGAATGGTGTCTACAGGGACTGCGGTCACCGTATCGTGTACCACAACGGTATCGGGCTGAGGCGTGGACATCAGTGTCTTGTAGCTGCCATAATAATAGCCAGCAAAGCCCGAAACAGCCATCAATAGCAATGAAAGAACAGCATACAATATCCAATGTCCTATCGAATGGGAATTAGCAACAGGAGCAGGTTCGACAGTCTGTCTGGCTACAGGCTCTTCTATTCTCTGAGGTTGTATAACTGCAGCCTCCTGAGGTTCTGCTTTTTCTGCCAACTCAGACGACGGTTCTTCCACCACCTCTAACAATGGTTCCTCAGACACCTCTGGCAAAGGTTCCTCAGACGAAGACGATTCCGGCAACGGTTCTTCCGCTTCCTGAGGGATAGTATCCTCTTCCACGACCTCTATCAAGGGTTGCACGGGAGCAGATTCCTGGGATGCGTCCTCAACGGGCTCATCTCCTTCCGGCTCGTCTTTGATGTCATCAAACTCCACCCCATCGTTCAGCACTACGGTCTCGAACTGGGAGAAGGGCTTGTTGACCAACTCCTTCATGGTGGCATCGGGCGTGAACGACACCTTGGAATGCCCATTAATGGTGACGCGCTCGCCTGTACGGACGCTGATGCTCTCGCGGGCCTCCACACCGATAATCTTGAACGTGCCGAGACCTTTGATTTTTACCAGTTGATCAGTTTCCAAACGCTCTTGTATCAACGAAAACATGGCCGATACGAACTTGTTGGCCTCGCTCTTCTCAAAGCCATTCTTCTCGGTCAGCACAGACGCTATCTCTTGTATAGTCAGCTTTCCCATGACTACTCTCCTCCTTTCAGTTTATCCTTCCACGTCTGGTTGGGTTTGAAACCCAACACCAGTTTGGGCGGCACCAACATACGCTGCCCCGAAGCAGGATTGACGATGACTCGCTCCAGTTTCTTCTTAGGTTCGAAGGTCCCAAAGTTAGGCACCAGCACGGCATGGTCCTCCTGAAAAGCATCCCCCATGGCATTGATGATGTTATCTACCAGCTTTTGGGTGTCTTTGGAACTGTAACCTGTACGTTCAGCCAACTCGTTAATAAATTCCTTGTTATTCATTAGCTAATCATGCTTTGTACGTTAATGATGCGTTTATTGGGTGGTCGCGTATAAGTCAAACTCCTCAGCGTCCGTCACGCGGACTGGATAGAACTCACCGATGGTCAATCCTTCGTCAATGGGTATCAGCACCTCTGGATCAACCTCGGGTGAGCAGAACTCGCTACGGCCTACATACCAGTCACCCTCCTGACGGTCGACGACCACAAGCAGGGTTTGGCCTATCTTTGCTGCTTCTATCTCTGTCGAGATGTTCTGCTGAACGCGCATGAGCTTATCCAGACGCTGTTGCTTGACCTCTGCAGGTACATCGTCCTCATAGTGAAGGGCTGAATAGGTGCCGTCCTCTTCAGAATAGGCAAAGGCTCCCATTCGTTCAAAACGAGCCCATTTGGTAAACTCCAACAGTTCGCGGAAGTCTTCATCAGTCTCTCCAGGGAACCCCACCATCAGCGTGGTACGGAGATGAATGCCTGGCACTTCCTTGCGCATACGGCGAATCAACTCGTAGGTCTCTTCCTTGGTCACATGACGCTGCATTCGGCTCAACATGTGATCCGAGATGTGCTGCAAGGCAATGTCCAGATAGTTGCAGACGTTCTTCTTCTCACGCATAACGCGCAACAGGTCCCATGGGAAATGAGCCGGATAGGCATAGTGCAGACGAATCCACTCAACGCCCTCTATATCGGCCATCTGCTCTATCAACTCTGCTATGTGCTGCTTGCCGTCCAAGTCGACACCATAGTAGGTCAACTCCTGGGCTATGACCTGAAACTCCTTGGTGCCCTGACTGACCAGATAGCGCACCTCGTCCAGAATGTCCTTCATCGGACGACTCTGGTGACGACCCGTAATCAACGGAATGGCACAATAGGCACAATGGCGGTCGCAGCCTTCTGAAATCTTCAGATAAGCATAGTGTCTGGGCGTGGTAATGTGGCGGCAACCCGTGCAAACAGCTTCAGCCGAGAGGTCTTTCAACAACTGCTTATAGTTGAACTTGCCGTACCAGCCATCCACTTCGGGAATTTCCTTCTCCAGATCCGCCAGATAGCGCTCTGACAGACAGCCCATCACATATAGTTTCTGCAACCTCCCCTCTTCTTTGGCCTGAGCCAATTCCAAAATGGTATCTATGCTCTCTTGCTTGGCATCCTCAATGAATCCACAGGTGTTCACCACGGCAATGTCCCCCTGAGGCTCCTCAGCATCATGGGTGACATGATAGCCATTGGCCTCGAAGAGTCCCATCAGGTTCTCTGAATCTACCAGATTCTTGGAGCACCCCAGCGTGATAATATCTATGGTTGGCTTATTCATGCTTGAACAATGAGTCAACAAACTGTGTCTTGTTGAAGAGTTGCAGGTCTTTCATACCCTCACCCAAACCGATGTACTTCACAGGCACCTTCAACTGGTCGCTAATGCCGATAACGACTCCACCCTTGGCAGTACCGTCGAGTTTAGTAATGGCCAGCGAGGTTATCTGTGTGACAGCCGAGAACTGCTTGGCCTGCTCGAAGGCATTCTGTCCCGTTGAGCCATCCAGCACGAGCATCACCTCATCAGGGGCATCGGGCAGCACCTTCTTCATCACCTCCTTAATCTTCTTCAGCTCGTTCATCAGACCAACCTTGTTGTGCAGTCGCCCTGCCGTATCTATCAGTACCACGTCGGCACCGTTTGCCTTAGCGCTCTGCAGGGTGTCGAAAGCCACCGAGGCGGGGTCTGACCCCATCTGCTGCTTGACCACAGGCACACCTACGCGCTCGCCCCAGATGCACAATTGCTCGACAGCAGCAGCACGGAAGGTATCGGCAGCACCCAGATAGACTTTCTTGCCAGCCTGCTTGAACTGCCAGGCCAGTTTACCTATAGTGGTGGTTTTGCCCACTCCATTGACACCAACGACAAGTATCACGTAGGGCTTATGATCTGCAGGAAGGTCCCAGTTGTCATTATCCTCGCTATTGTTTTCAGCCAATAATGAGGCTATCTCGTCACGCAATATAGCATTCAGTTCATTGGTTGAGACGTACTTGTCGCGAGCCACACGTGCCTCAATGCGCTCAATAATCTTCAATGTAGTTTCTACGCCTACATCCGACGTAATCAACACTTCCTCCAAGTTGTCGAGCACGTCGTCATCAACCTTAGACTTGCCAGCCACAGCACGGGCTAACTTGTCGAACACGCTGGTCTTGGTTTTCTCCAAGCCCTTGTCCAGCGTTTCCTTCTTATCCTTACTAAAAAAACCGAAAATACCCATAATATAACATATTACGTCTGCAAAGGTACAAAAAAATAAGGCTGCAACCAAACATTGCAGCCTTAAATTTATCGGAAATCTAAATATTAGTTCTTGAAGAAGTCCTTAACAGCCTCGTTAGGAACCATCTGCTCGTCAAAGATGTAAGCACCAGTCTTGGGGCTCTTTACCATCTTGATAACCTTTGTGTATGCGCGACCATCCTTTGAGCCTTCGT
>DEWO01000145.1:2080-6681 GCA_002363695.1 Prevotella sp. UBA3208 | reverse complement strand
AGTGGTATCTGGTGGACCTGCCGGGTTATGGCTATGCCAAGCGCTCGAAGAAGGAGGTAGACCGTCTGGACCAGATGATACGTGGCTATATCCTGCAACGTGAGCAGTTGGTAAACGTCTTTGTGCTGGTGGATATCCGCCTGGAGCCCCAGAAGATAGACCTCGAATTCATTGAGTGGCTCGGACTGTCGAGCATACCGTTTAGCATCGTCTTCACCAAGGCTGACAAACTGACCCTCAACAAGGCCCGTCAGGCAATGGAGGCTTATAAGAAGAAACTCTCTGAGACGTGGGAGGAAATGCCGCCTATGTTCCTGACTTCGGCAGAGAAAAAAGAAGGGCGGGACGAGGTGCTCGACTACATCGAGAGCATCAATAAGTCTTTGAACGATTGAGCATTGAACTTGATATGACTCCCTATCTTGACGTACAACATCTTAGCAAGTCGTTTGGTGCCCTGCAGCTGTTTCAGGACATCAGTTTCTCTATTGGCGAAGGCCAGCGTGTAGGACTGATAGCCAAGAACGGTACGGGTAAGTCGACGTTGCTCGGTATTCTGTCGGGCAAGGAGGGCTACGACTCGGGTGACATTGTGTTCCGGCGCGACCTAAAGGTTGGATTCTTGGAACAGTCGCCAGTGTTCGACCCCGATGAGTCGGTGCTCGACGCTTGCTTTAACCATCAGGGCGAAGAAGAAAAGGTACTGAAGGCCAAGCAGGTACTGACGCAACTGAAGATACGAAACCTTCAACAACGTATGGGAGAGTTGAGCGGTGGCCAGCAGAAGCGTGTGGCTTTGGCCAATGTGCTGCTGACGGAACCCGACCTGCTGATACTCGATGAACCGACGAACCATCTGGACTTGGAGATGATAGAATGGCTGGAGGGCTATTTACAGCGGGGCAATCGTACGTTGCTCATGGTGACGCATGACCGCTTCTTTTTGGACAGAGTGTGTAGCGTCATCTTGGAACTGGACGACCACACCGTTTATACCTATCGAGGCAACTATGCCTATTATCTGGAGAAACGGCAGGAACGCATAGATAACAAACGTGCCGAGATTGCTCGTGCCAATAACCTCTATCGCACAGAATTAGAGTGGATGCGACGGATGCCGCAGGCCCGTGGTCATAAGGCCCGCTACCGTGAGGATGCTTTCTATGAACTGGAGAAGGTTGCCAAACAGCGACTCGAGGAGCGCCAGCTGCGGCTGAAAGCCTCTAATATATATATAGGTAGTAAGATTTTCGAGTGTCAGTACATCTCGAAACGCTATGATGATACCATCATCCTGAAGGACTTCTACTATAACTTCTCGCGCTTCGAGAAGATGGGCATCGTGGGTAACAACGGTACTGGCAAGTCGACATTCATCAAGATGCTGCTGGGACAGGTGCCTGTTGACGAGGGACATATCGTCATTGGCGACACCGTCCGTTTCGGTTATTTCTCGCAAGAGGGCCTGCAGTTTGACGAACAGGTAAAGGTGATAGATGTCGTCCGCGACATTGCCGAATATGTGGACTTGGGCGGAGGCCGCAAACTGTCGGCTTCCCAGTTGTTGCAACATTTCCTGTTCACCAACGAGCAGCAATACAACTACGTCTATAAGCTGAGTGGCGGTGAGCGACGTAAACTGTACCTCTGCACCGTACTGATGCAGAACCCCAACTTTCTGGTACTTGACGAGCCTACCAACGACCTGGATATTGTGACGCTGCAGATTCTGGAAGAATACCTGCAGGATTTTCCCGGCTGCGTCATCGTGGTGTCTCACGACCGCTACTTCATGGATAAGGTGGTAGACCACTTGCTGGTGTTCAAAGGGCAGGGCGAGATTAAGGACTTCCCGGGTAACTACACGCAGTATCGCGATTGGGCGAAAATGCGTGGGGACGAAAGCACAGAGACACGTGGGCGTGAGAATGCTTCAAGTTCAGAGAAAACGCGCACCTCCGCACCATCTCACCCCCGTACCTCCAACGGCAGCAAACGCAAGTTGAGTTATAAGGAAAAACGCGAGATGGAACAGCTGGAAAGCGATATCGCTGCCCTGGAGGCTGAGCAGAAGCAGATTGAGGATGCGCTTTGTGGAGGCACTACCTCCGTAGACGAAATCACCGCTATGAGCAAGCGTCTGCCACTGCTGAAAGACGAGTTGGATGAGAAGTCCATGCGCTGGCTGGAACTGTCGGAAGTTGAAAGTTGAGAATTGAAAGTTGAGAGTTGGGAGAGACATGATACAGCAACAATATCCATCACAACTACTGGAACGGGCCGTGCAGGAGTTCTCCAAGCTGCCTGGCATCGGACGTAAGACCGCCTTGCGGCTGGTGTTGCACTTGCTGCGCCAGGATACGGAAGACGTGATGAAACTGGCTGATGCTGTCAGCACCATGAAGCATGAGGTCAAATATTGTCAGGTGTGTCACAACATCAGCGACAGCGACATGTGCCCCATTTGCAGTAATCCTCGGCGCGACAAATCTGTCATCTGTGTGGTGGAGAACATCCAGGACGTGATGGCTGTTGAGAATACCCAGCAGTTTAACGGGCTGTACCATGTGTTGGGCGGTGTAATCTCGCCCATGGACGGCATTGGCCCGTCGGATTTGGAAATCGATTCGCTCGTAGAGCGTGTCAGTCAAGGTGGTATCACGGAAGTTATTCTGGCACTCAGCTCCACGATGGAGGGCGATACCACCAACTTCTATATTTTCCGAAAACTGGCACCCTATACGGATGTCAAGCTGAGTATTATCGCTCGGGGCATCTCGGTAGGTGACGAACTGGAGTACACGGACGAGGTAACGCTGGGACGCTCTATCCTGAACCGTACACCCTTTGAGGGAAAGTGAGAGAAGTTGAGAGTTGAAAATTGAAAGTTTAGAAAAATATGAACGCTGAGACACTACAATTTATATGCACCACCGTGATGGAGTTGACAACCTTAGTGTGCGCCTATCTGGGGCTGCGCCTGTTTAAGCGCAACCAGTGGTTGAGGCTGGCACTTATCGTGGTACCCCTGCTGCTGAATGCCTTGCTCTATGTGGTCTATCGGACAACACCCTTCTTCTATCTGGGTGTCATCCTTTTACTTTGTATTCCATTTGTATGGCCAAGAAAGTCAGCATAGTCATTGTCAGCTACAACGTCTGCCAGCTGTTGGACGAGTGTCTGCAGAGTGTCAGCAAAGCCCTCGAAGGAATCGATGGCGAGGTGTTTGTAGTAGACAACAACTCTACGGACGGCACTGTCGACACATTGGAGCCGCTGCATCCTGATGTTCATTTCATTGTCAATCAGGACAATGTGGGGTTTGCGCGTGCCAACAATCAGGCTATCCGACTGTCGGACAGCGAATACGTGCTGTTGCTGAACCCGGATACGGTGGTCTGCGAACCAACCATCCGCGAAACGCTACGTTTCCTTGATGCCCATCCCGAGGCGGGTGGGGCAGGAGTGCGTATGCTGACCCGCGAGGGAACGCCGGCTCCTGAGTCGCGTCGTGCCATTCCCACACCATGGGTGGCCATGCTCAAAATGCTGGGCTTTACCCGTCGTTACTATATGAGTGACCTGTCTTGGGACCAGCCGGGGCGTATCGAAGTCATTAGCGGAGCCTACTGTATGCTTCGCCGCAAGGCGTTGGATGAAGTGGGACTGTTGGACGAAGACTTCTTCATGTATGGTGAGGATATCGACTTGTCCTATCGCCTGCTGAAAGGTGGCTGGCAGAACTGGTACCTGCCGTTGGACATCGTCCACTATAAGGGCGAGTCCACCAATAAGTCGTCGTTCCGCTATGTCCATGTGTTCTATCAGGCCATGCTCATCTTTTTCCGCAAGCACTACAGTCACTTCGGTTTCTTGCTGTCATTGCCTGTCAAGACGGCCATCTACTTCCGGGCCTCGCTGGCTCTGCTGGAAATGCTGACCCACCGCCTGCACCACTTTGTCAACCCCAGAAAAAACAGTGAACTATGACCAGTATACCTACCATCCGTTTGCGAGCCCTTGAACCGGAGGACCTTGACTTGCTCTATCTGATAGAGAATGACACCCGGCTGTGGAATGTGGGCACTACCAACGTGCCTTATTCGCGCTATACCCTGCACGACTATATTGCTACTTCGAGTGACGATATCTATACTGACCGGCAGGTGAGGCTGGTCATCGAGAACGAAGATGGCCAGACGGTCGGATTGTGTGACTTGGTGCATTTCGAGCCCCAACACCAGCGCGCAGAGGTGGGTATTGTTCTTCTGGACGCTTTCCGTAGACGGGGTTATGCCTCGGCAGCCCTCGCAGAACTTAGTCGCTATGCCTTGCAGGTGCTGCATCTCCATCAGCTCTATGCCCTGATAGACGAGGCCAACGAGGCTGCTCTGCAATTGTTCCGCAAGTCTGGTTTTGAACACCAGGCAACGCTGAAAGACTGGCTCTTTGACGGCCGAAAATACCGTAATGCCGTGCTGATGCAAAGTTTTTTATAAAGTTTTCGCAAAAAAGTTTTGTGGTCTCGAAAATTCTCTGTACCTTTGCACCCGCTAAACGACAGAAGCGACCACAAGAGGTGCGTTAGTTCAGTAGGTTAG
>DEWO01000145.1:575-1910 GCA_002363695.1 Prevotella sp. UBA3208 | reverse complement strand
AGTTCGAGTCTCGTACGCACCGCAAGAAACAAAGAGCTCACTAGAATCAACAAGGTTCGGTGAGCTTTTTTCAATAACTGAAACGAAGATGATGAGAAGACTATCCTTATTCCTGTTGCTGATGCTGGCCCTGAGTGCCGGCGCACAGAAACGTGCCCTATCTATTCTGGGCGACTCGTACAGCACCTTCAAAGACTTTGTTCGTCCCGACACGAACTTCGTGTGGTATCCCCGTGACAGCGTCAAGCACAACGACGTGGTCAACGTGCGCCAGACGTGGTGGCACCAGTTCGTCAGCAAGGGCAATTTCCGTCTCTGCCAGAACAACTCGTTCTCTGGCGCAACCATCTGCCATACGGGTTACCGTAAGGAGGACTACAGCGACCGTTCTTTTGTTACGCGCGTACCTTATCTTGGTTCCCCTGAGGTCATCATTGTCTTCGGTGGCACCAACGACTCGTGGGCCAAGTCGCCTGTTGGAGCGTTTAAATATGAAAATTGGACGCGTCAGGACCTCTATAGCTTCCGTCCGGCAATGGCCTGTATGCTCTCGTCGCTGCAGGACTATTATCCGGGGGCCGAGATATATGTAGTCATCAATACGGAACTGTCCAAGGAGGTCACAGAGTCCATGCGGGTCATCAGCGACCACTACGGTGTGCGCTGGATACAGTTGCACGACATTGATAAGCAGTGGGGACACCCCTCGCAGAAAGGCATGACGCAGATTGCCGAACAGTTAAGTGAAGTCATTAAATAAAACAATCATATTATGAAACAAACTATTCTTGTTACAGGCGGAACAGGCTTTATCGGAAGCCACACCACCGTAGAACTGCAGAATGCAGGCTACAAAGTCGTCATTGTTGACAATCTCTCCAACTCCAATGCCAATGTCGTAGACGGCATTGAGAAGATTACAGGCCAGCGTCCTGAGTTCGTAAAGGCTGACTGCTGCGATATGGAGGCCATGGAAGCCATCTTCCAGAAGTATCCCGATATTGAGGGCATCATCCACTTCGCAGCCTCCAAGGCTGTCGGTGAGAGCGTAGAGAAGCCCCTGTTGTACTATCGCAACAACCTGACTTCGCTCATCAACCTGTTGGAGCTGATGCCGAAGTATAGCGTCAAGGGTATCATCTTCTCCAGCAGCTGCACCGTCTATGGTCAGCCCTCACAGGAGAACCTGCCTGTCACCGAGAATGCGCCCATCCAGAAGGCCATGTCGCCCTATGGCAATACCAAGCAGATCAACGAGGAGATTATTCAGGACTACATCCACTCGGGTGCTCCCATCAAGAGCATCATCCTGCGCTACTTCAACCCCATAGGTGC
>DEWO01000145.1:0-446 GCA_002363695.1 Prevotella sp. UBA3208 | reverse complement strand
TTCGTTACCCAGACGGCTATGGGTATTCGTGAACAGCTGAAGATTTTCGGCAACGACTACAATACGCCCGACCATACCTGCATCCGCGACTACATCTATGTCGTCGACCTGGCCAAGGCTCATGTCAAGGCCATGGAGCGTGTACTCGACAAACCGGAGACCGATGCCGTAGAGGTGTTCAACATCGGTACGGGCAAGGGCCTTTCAACACTCGAGGTGGTAGAAGGCTTCGAGAAGGCTACTGGCGTGAAGGTCAACTGGACATACGCTCCCCGTCGCGAAGGCGATATCGAGCAGGTGTGGGGCAATGTCGACAAGGCCAACAAGGTGCTGGGCTGGAAGGCCGAGACGCCTACCGAAGAGGTGCTGAGGAGTGCCTGGAAGTGGCAGCAGAAACTGCGTGAGGACGGCATACAATAAAGAAGTTAAAAGAGTAGAAAGGGTGA
>DEWO01000091.1:733-44794 GCA_002363695.1 Prevotella sp. UBA3208 | reverse complement strand
TTGACCAGAACGAAGGTGCCGGAGCAGCCAAATGGATACCAGAAATCCGCAAGGCCCTCTTTGCCGAGGACTACGCCCGTGCAGACTCTCTGCAACTGCACGTAGAAGGACATAACTCACAGTTCTATCAGCCTTTGGGTTCGCTGCACATCATAGACCATAACAAAGGAGCCGTAAGCCAATATCGGCGAGTGCTCGACCTGGACAGCGCACTGGTGAGTGACGGCTATACACGTGGCGGCAACACCTTCACCAGAGAGTATATGGCCTCCAATCCCGACAAGTTCATCGCCATTCGACTGCGAGGCAACATCAACTGCCAGCTTGCCCTGTCGTCACAAGTTCCTCACCAGGTGAAAAGTGGCAACAACCAGCTCACCATGACGGGCCATGCCACTGGCGAACCCTTGGAAAGCATTCACTTCTGCACCATGCTGCGAGTGAAGACAGACGGAACAGTCACCGCTGCCGACTCCACGCTGACCATCAGGAATGCCAAGGAAGCCGTCATCTATCTGGTCAACGAAACCAGTTTCAACGGATATGACAAGCACCCCGTCCGCGAAGGCGCATCCTATCTGGAAAAAGCTACGGACGCCATCTGGCACACTCAGAATGTCACCTACGACGAAGTACGCCAGCGCCATATTGCCGACTACCAGCACTTCTACAACCGTGTTCGCCTCCAGTTAGGTACGTTGTCAGATGGCAACAAGAAACAGGACGTACCCACTAAGCGCCTGCTCAAGGAGCACTCAGACGACCGCTATCTGGAAACGCTCTATTTCCAGTATGGCCGCTACCTGCTCATTGCGTGCTCGCGGACCAAGGGCGTACCTGCCAACCTGCAGGGCCTGTGGACCCCCTACCTGTGGTCTCCCTGGCGCGGTAACTACACCATGAACATCAATCTGGAAGAGAACTACTGGCCTGCCTTTACAGCCAATTTGGCAGAGATGGCAGAGCCGTTGGACGACTTCGTCCGTGCGTTGGCAGAGAACGGCCAGCATACCGCCCGTAACTTCTACGGCATCCAACAAGGCTGGTGCGCCAGCCACAACAGCGACCTGTGGGCTATGACCAATCCCGTGGGAGAGAACAAGGAGAGCCCTATGTGGAGCTGCTGGAACATGGGAGGCGCCTGGCTGGTCACTACCCTATGGGAACGCTACCTGTTCACTCAGGACAAACAGTATCTGAAGAATGTGGCATACCCGCTGATGAAAGGTGCTGCCGACTTCTGTCTGGCCTGGCTGATAGACAATCCCAAGCAGCCTGGTGAACTCATCACCGCCCCTTCGACATCGCCTGAAAACGAATACATCACGGATAAAGGCTATCAAGGAGTCACGTGCTATGGTGGCACTGCCGACCTCGCCATCATCCGCGAGCTGCTGATGGACGTCTGTGCAGCAGGGGCCGTCTGTGGCAATGATATAGCCGCCTACAGGACAGCATTAGAACGGTTGCGGCCCTACACCATCGGAAAGGACGGCGACCTGAACGAGTGGTATCACGACTGGCAGGACAAAGACCCCAAGCACCGCCACCAGAGCCACCTCATCGGTCTCTACCCCGGGCACCACCTGACACAGCCCGACCTGCAGAAAGCGGCCGAGCAGACACTCGTCCAGAAGGGGGACGAGACTACGGGTTGGTCTACAGGCTGGCGCATCAACCTGTGGGCACGGCTACACAACGGCGAGAAAGCCTACCAAATCTATCGCAAGCTGCTGACCTTTACCGATGCCCAGGACGACCAACGTCCTGGCACCCGTCACGCCGGAGGCACCTATGCCAACCTGTTCGATGCCCACCCACCCTTTCAGATTGACGGCAACTTCGGAGGTACGGCAGGAGTCTGCGAGATGCTGATGCAGTCGGACGGCGAAACCATTGAACTGCTGCCCGCACTACCCAAGGAGTGGAGCGACGGCAGCGTCAGCGGACTCTGTGCCCGTGGCGGCTACGAAGTCAGCTTCGACTGGAAGGACGGCAAAGTATGCACTGCGACTATCAAAGCCAAGAAATCGGGTATCATCACCCTATCCTATCATCATCAATCCAAGAAAGTGAAAATAAAGGCAGGTCAGACACTGCCTATCAAACTATGGTAAAAAGCAACTATCAGAAAAACATTACAGACGCCAGCCTGGAACAAGCTAAGCAATGGGGCAATGCGGAATACATGGAAGACGGTCTGGTACTGACAGACCGTATTGCCGATGCTCCCATTCCCAGCGACCCTACACGACTGAACTTCATCATGATGGCACTCTGCAAAAAAGGGCGCGCGCAATACAGCATCGACACACGCGAGCAGACCGTCAAACCGGGCGACCTGCTGTTCATCTCTGAGAGGCATATCGTTGACAACTACATGGCCTCGCCCGACTTCGAGTGTATGTGCATCATGCTCTCCACCGACTTCTATCACGGGTTCATCCAAAACGTCAAGAATGTCTCGTCACTGCTCATCTTCTCGACCAACAATCCCGTCGTTCCTCTCACGCCCATGGAGATACAGACCTTTTCGAACTACTTCCAAACCATTCGGGAGAAGATGACAGACAAATACCACCATTTCCGCAAGGAACTGGTGAACGCCCTGCTACTAGCCATGTTCTACGACATGAGCAACGTCATCTGGCGAGTAGAACAGAAAGAGACGCAGTCATACACCCGTGCGGAAGCCTTTTTTGCCCAATTCATCCGGCTCTTGGAAAAACATTTCCGTACGGAGCGACGTGTAAAATGGTATGCGGAACGGTTGTGCATCACGCCCAAGTACCTCGCAGAGGTCGTCAAGATTGTCAGCCAACGCACCCCCAACGAATGGATAGACAAGTACGTCATACTGGAAGCACGTGTGCTTCTGAAAAACTCTACCAAGAGCATCAAGGAGATTACCGACGAGCTGTGTTTTCCCAACCAGTCGTTCTTTGGCAAATACTTCAAGGAGCACGTTGGTGTCAGTCCTTCTGACTATCGAAAAGCTTAGCTACTTCGCAAAGCTCCTCGTACCACTCCTGACCAAAACGGCGAATCAGCGGTTCTTTCAGGAACTGATAGACGGGAAGGCCCAGTGCCTTCCCTTTTTTGACAGCATCTTTACAGACCACCCACTTATTGTAATTCAAGCCTACCAGACCATTGCCGAAATTTTTCTCGCGGATGGGATAGAGTGCACAGCTGATGGGTTTGCAGAATCTGGTCTTTCCTTTGCGATAAGCCCGTTCCAAGGCACACAGGCAGTTGTCGCCCTCATAGCAAGTGAAGACACAATCCTTACCCCGCACGATGCTTGTCACCAAATCGCCGTCCTTGTCGGTATAGGCTACACCTTGATGGTCTATGACGCTCTGTGCACTGGCACTGAGATCTGACCATACCGTATCCAGCGCTTCCTCTATGCCTGCTATCTCGTCCATCGTCACCGGGGCACCGGCATCACCCTCTACACAGCAGATGCCTTTGCACTTCTCATAGTCACAGCAGAAGCACTCTGTCAGTATCTCTGATGAAATCAGCACACCGCCGACTTCCATGATGGGAGGAACTTTATTCATTGAAACTTTGACTCATAACGATGGAACTACCACTGAATGGGAGAGATGCCGTTTTCTTGCAAATATGCATTACAGCGCGAGAACTGATGCTGGCCGAACCAGCCGCCACGATTGGCAGAGAGCGGAGACGGGTGAACAGACTCCAGTACGAGATTCTTCGTCTTGTCAATCATATATGCCTTGCCTCGCGCGTAGCCGCCCCACAACATATAGACCAGATGCTCCCGTTCGGTAGCCAAAGCACGGATGGCCGCATCAGTAAACTGTTGCCAGCCCAGTGTCGAATGGCTGTTGGCCTGATGGGCACGTACGGTCAGCGTGGCATTGAGCAGCAATACCCCCTGCTCGGCCCAGCGCGTCAGATTACCTGTCTGAGGAATGGGCGTGCCCAGATCATCCTGAATCTCCTTGAAGATGTTTTGCAGAGACGGTGGAAACTGCACCCCGTCCTGTACCGAGAAACTCAGGCCGTGAGCCTGCCCCGGCTCATGGTAAGGGTCTTGTCCGATGATGACCACCTTCACCTGGTCAAAGGGACACAAATTGAAGGCATTGAAGATGAGTTTTCCTGGTGGGAAGCAAGTGCCTACAATATACTCCTGCCTGACGGCATCCGTCAACTGCTGAAAGTAAGGTTTCTCAAATTCTCCCTGCAGATGTTCCTTCCACGAGGTCTCTATTTGTACATTTGACATAACTTTTCTGGTTTTGCTTGCAAAAGTACAAAAAAAATAGTATCTTTGCAAGCAAAATGTTTTAAATCGTACATCTATGAGGTTATTCAAGAGCAAAGACAAGGGCCCCTATCCCAAATCATTTGCCAAACGACTCACCAGACGCATCATGGTGACGCTGTTCATCACCATGAGTGTCGTGTCACTCATCATCTACGGCATTGCCTGGATTATAGTCATGGGCAATGCCATCGTGCTGAGCGATTCCATACTAACCAACAAGTTGCAGCCCACCGAGAAGAAACTGACGGAGGTTTACACCGCTGCGGTCAACACCGTGCCCGACATTGAGAACAGTCTGAACCGCCCGGACCGTCTGCTCAGCATCATGAAGCACATCGTGGAGCTCAATCCCAGCGTGCGCAGCAGCGGCCTGAGCTTCCGCGAGAACTACTACGCCGACAAGGGCCGCTGGTTCTGCCCGTATGCCATCCGGAGCGACAGCAACAGCACCGTGGTCAACACGCAGACGCTGGACGGCAAGACCAACGACTACCTCAGGGCCGAATGGTTCCAGAAGGCACTGAAGTCGAAGGAGGGGCACTGGTCGAAACCCTTCTTCACGGGCCAGCACAAGGACACTGCCTTGGTGGCCTACCTCATTCCTATCCGCGACGGGCGCGACAGCACGGTTGCGGTGCTGGGTGTCGACGTGCTGATGAGCCAGTTGTTCCCGTCCGCCAGCATTGAGAACTACTCAGACTCTGCCGGCAAGTGGGCTGCCGAGAAGGAAATCTACTTCTTCGCCATTGACTCGACCGGAACCTATCTGCGCCACCCCGACCGAACGCGTGTAGTCCGGAAAAACATCTTCGACTACGCCACAGACAGCACGACGGCCTACGGCAGGCTGGCAAATGCCATGACAGCCAGCGGCAAGAAGGGCAAATACATCAGTACGGACGACGACGAGCTGATGGTGGAGGGCGAAGAGGTGTATGTCAGCTACGAGCCCGTAGAGCACACCCCGTGGACGATGGCGCTGGTCATCCCGAGCTTCTTCATCAACGTCTTCACCTGGATGTTGGGCGGCTTCCTCCTGTTCTTCATCCTCTTGGGCCTCATTGTCGTCTACTTTGCCGGCCGGCGGGGCATCAAAAAAGTGTCGAAGCCCCTCAATCAGCTGGCTGCGTCGGCTGACGAGGTGGCCAAGGGACACTTCGACACGCCGCTGCCCCTGATGAAGCACCGCGACGAGATTCACCAACTGCGCGACTCGTTTGAAAATATGCAACATTCGCTCACCAAGTACATCGAGGAACTGAAAACCACCACGGCACAAAAGGCGTCCATCGAGAGCGAGCTCAACATTGCCCACGACATCCAGATGTCCATGCTGCCCAAGACATTTCCACCCTATCCGGAGCGCACCGACATCGACATCTACGGCTCACTGACCCCGGCAAAGGGCGTCGGCGGCGATTTGTTCGACTTTCACATCCGCGACGAGAAACTGTTCTTCTGCATCGGCGACGTGTCGGGCAAAGGTGTCCCCGCCTCGCTCTACATGGCGGTCACACGGTCGTTGTTCCGCAACGTGTCCACCTACGCGTCCCAGCCATCCGACATTGTGAAGGCCCTGAACAACGCGCAGGCCGAAGGCAACGAAACGAATATGTTTGTCACGCTCTTCGTCGGCGTGCTGGACCTTTCGAGCGGGCTGCTCACCTACTGCAACGCCGGCCACGACGCTCCGCTGCTGGTCGGCCGCGGCGTGGACTTGGTGCCGTGCGACGCTAATCTGCCCATCGGTGTCCTTGCCGACTTCAACTTCACGCAACAGGAGCTCCTCATAGCCCCCGGAACTACCATTTTCCTCTTTACCGACGGTCTGAACGAGGCCGAGAACACTGAGCACGCCCAGTTTGGCGACGAGCGCATCTGGGACACGGCAACAAGCGTGCTGTCCGAAGGCAGGAACCAGCCCCGGAGCATCATCGAGGTCATGACGAATCAGGTACACCGGTTTGTGGGCGATGCCGAACAGAGTGACGACCTGACCATGTTAGCCATACAGTATAAAGGTAAAAAAGTAAAAGACAAGAAATAATGGAGACCATCAACGATTTTTTCCAACTGGTCAGCTCCTTCCTTTGGGGCTGGCCGATGATTATACTGCTGTTGGGAACTCATGTGTTTCTTACCTTCCGTCTGCGCATCCCCCAGCGCAAGCTTTTGACCGGCATCAAGCTCTCTGTCAAGAGAGACAACCAGGCAGAAGGCGATGTCAGCCAGTTTGGTGCGCTGGCAACAGCACTGGCTGCCACCATCGGCACCGGCAATATCGTCGGTGTTGCCACCGCTGTAGCACTGGGTGGTCCCGGAGCCGTTCTGTGGTGCTGGCTGACGGGTATCTTCGGTATGTCGACGAAATATGCTGAAGGACTGCTGGCTGTGAAATATCGTGTCAAGGCCGACAACGGACAGATGTATGGTGGCCCCATGTATGCCTTGGAGCGCGGACTGAACATGCACTGGCTGGCCATTTTGTTTGCCGTCTTTACGGCACTGGCATCGTTCGGCATCGGCTGTACGGTGCAGGCCAACAGTATCGCCCTGCTGGCCAGCGAGACTTTCGGCATTCCCACATGGGGTGTGGGCATCTTTATCTGCATACTCACCGCATCCGTCATCCTGGGAGGCGTCAGGGCCATCGCCCGTGTCTGCACTGTGCTGGTACCCTTCATGGCCGTTCTCTATGTCTTGGGCTGTATTGTCATCCTCTGCATGAATAGCGCCTATGTGTGGCCGGCCTTAGAGTTGATTGTGCGCTCTGCCTTCAACCCCTCGGCAGCCGGTGGAGGTTTCGTAGGAGCTACCGTCATGATGGCAGCCCGCTATGGTATTGCCCGCGGATTGTTCTCCAACGAGAGCGGCATGGGTTCGGCACCTATTGTCGCTGCAGCGGCCAAGACACGCAACCCAGTCCGTCAGGCACTGGTCAGTAGCACGGGAACCTTTTGGGACACTGTCATCATCTGTGCCCTGACAGGTATGGTACTCGTGTCAAGCATCCTCGCCTACCCTGACATTACCTATGCAGACGGAGCAGCCCTGACCAAGGTCGCTTTCTCGAAGATTCCGTACATCGGTGCGCCGCTGCTGACCTTCGGCATCCTGACCTTTGCCTTCAGCACCATCCTCGGATGGAGCTATTATGGCGAGTCGGCCGTCAACTACATCGAGGGACGCCGCATCAACCGTTTCTATCGCATTCTCTATATCGTTGCTTTGTTTTTCGGCAGCATCATCAATCTGGACATCATCTGGAACATTGCCGACTGCATGAATGCCCTGATGGCCATCCCTAATCTGGTGTGCCTGTTGCTGCTAAGCAAAGTGGTTGCCCAGGAGACCGACAAATATCTCTGGGGCAACCACTTGGATGACGAGATGGAGGTACTTTAGTCCTGTATCAGGCACTCACCCGTCATGTCGGCGGGCTGCTCCAGTCCCATGATGTGGAGAATAGAGGGAGCCACGTCGGCCAGACGACCGTCCTTTACCGTAGCCGAGTTGTTGTTGGTAACATAGATGAAGGGTACGGGGTTCAGCGAGTGAGCCGTGTTCGGCGTACCGTCGGGGTTAATGGCATTGTCGGCATTTCCGTGGTCGGCAATGATGATGGCCTCGTAGTCATTAGCCTTGGCAGCCTCAATCACTTCCTTCACGCAGTTGTCGACGGCCCATACGGCCTTGGCAATGGCGTTATACACACCCGTGTGACCCACCATATCGCCGTTGGCGAAGTTGACCACGATGAAGTCGTATTTGTTCTCGTTGATGGCAGCCACCAGTTTGTCCTTCACCTCGTATGCCGACATTTCAGGCTTCAGGTCGTAGGTAGCCACCTTCGGCGAGGGTACCAAGATGCGGTCCTCACCCTCGAAGGGAGCTTCGCGACCACCATTGAAGAAGAAGGTCACGTGTGCATACTTCTCCGTCTCGGCAGTGTGCAGCTGTTTCTTTCCCTGACGGCTCAGATACTCGCCCAGTGTGTCCTCTACATTCTCCTTGGGGAACAGGATGTGTACGCCCTGGAACGAAGCGTCATACGGAGTCATGCAGTAGTACTGCAGGTTGGGAATGGTCTTCATGCCCTCGGCCTCCATGTCCTGCTGTGTCAGCACGATGGTCAGTTCCTTGGCACGGTCATTACGGAAGTTGATGAAGATGATGACATCACCCTCCTCTATCAGACCGTTGACACTGGTATTGTGAATGGGCTTGACGAACTCGTCCGTCACACCCTCGTCGTACGACTCCTGCATGGCCTGCACCATGTCGGCACTCTGCTTGCCCTCACCCTTGACCAACAGGTCGTAGGCTTCCTTGACACGCTCCCAGCGCTTGTCGCGGTCCATGGCATAGAAGCGGCCTACAATGGAGGCTATGACAGCGTCGTTCTTCTGACACTCCTGCTGCACCTGCTCAATGAAGCCCTTACCACTCTTGGGGTCGGTGTCACGACCGTCCATGAAGCAGTGCACAAAGGTCTGGTTCTTCAGCCCGTAGTGCTTGCCCACCTCAATCAGCTTGAACAGGTGGTCCAGGCTTGAGTGTACGCCACCATCCGAGCAGAGGCCCATCAGGTGCAGTTTCTTATTGTTCTCCTTGGCATAGGTGTAGGCAGCTTTCACCTGCGGATTCTCTACTATCGAGTTGTCCTTGCAGGCGCGATTAATTTTCACCAGGTCCTGATATACGATGCGTCCGGCACCGATGTTGAGGTGACCGACCTCCGAGTTACCCATCTGTCCGTCGGGCAGACCTACGTCCTCACCGCTGGCCTGCAGCTGCGAGTGAGCCGATGTTGCTGTCAACAAATCCAGGTAAGGTGTCGGCGTATTGTAGATGACGTCACCCTTGCCGTGCTTTCCGATTCCCCATCCGTCGAGAATCATCAGTAATGCTTTCTTTGCCATACCTATTATATTAAACAATTATACGATTTCACAATTTCATGATTGCTTTACCTTTTTACTCTTTTACCTTTTAAATCGGGTGCAAAGGTACGATTAAGCGAGGACAAAGCAAAAGGAAAACTAGTTTTTCTTTTGCTTTGTCGAGCGGAAGTACCTTCTTGAAAGTGCGATGAAGCGAGGAAAGAACAAAAGGAAAACTTGTTTTTCTTTGCCTTATTCTGGGGTATAGACATAAAAAAAGGACTACCGCTGTAGTCCAACCTTTGTTAACCTTAAATCTAATACTATGAAAAACACGATGCAAAGGTAAGCGGTTTTCAGATACCTTCCAAGCTTTTTTGCCATAAAATGCAAGAAATCAGCGATTTATTGATTTAAATCAAGAATTTGTTGGCGTGCACGGTATGGGTGGTAGGCTCTGTCTTGGCTCCTTTTTTGCTTAAAAATCTCTAAATTCAAGCATCAAAACGGGTAAGTAAAGTTTTTTATTGCTACCTTTGTGCTGTAAATAAGATTGAAAGGTACGTAAAGGATACGGAATTCTGACATAGACGATGTTGGGATTCTTTCTTTTTTGCGCTATCAAGGAGCATTCCTGAATTAAATTGTAAATAGTAAATCGTTAAATTGTAAATGATATGGCATATATGTCACAAGAAGGCTACGACAAGCTCGTCGCCGAACTCCAACGACTGGAGTCAGTAGAACGCCCGAAGGCATCAGCAGCCATTGCTGAGGCCCGCGACAAGGGTGACCTTAGTGAGAACTCTGAGTATGATGCTGCCAAGGAAGCACAGGCTCACTTAGAGGCAAAGATAGCGCAGATGAAGCTGACCATCGCCGACGCAAAGATTGTTGACACGTCGCGACTCAGCACAGATGCTGTGCAGATCATGTCGAAAGTAGAGATGACCAACCTCACCACCAACCAGAAGATGGTCTACACCATCGTCAGCGAGACGGAAGCTAACCTGAAGGAAGGCAAGATTTCCATCAAGACGCCTATCGCACAGGGGCTGCTGAACAAGAAGGTGGGCGACGTTGCCGAGATCAAGATTCCTCGTGGCACCATCAAGTTGCGTATCGATAACATCAGTATAGAACTCTAAACCGACCGATATGGATATATTCAGTAAGATAGCTGCCGGTGAGATTCCCAGCTACAAGTGTGCCGAAGACGACCAGTTCTATGCCTTTCTCGACATCAACCCCGTAGGCAAGGGCCATACGCTGGTCATCCCACGACGTGAGGTAGACTACATCTTCGATATGGAAGACGACGAACTGGCTGCCTTCCAGCTCTTTGCCAAGCGTGTGGCAAAGGCTTTGAAAGAAGCTTTCCCCTGCAAGAAAGTCGCTCAGGTGGTGCTCGGACTTGAAGTTCCGCATGCTCATATCCATCTGATTCCGATGAACAGCGAAGGCGATGTAGACTTCCGTAAACCGAAAGTGGAGTTGACGGAAGAGGAGTTTAAGGATATAGCAGCACGCATCTACGCTGCTTTCAAACAGCAATAAGGACTTTCATCATGAGGGGCTTGGCATGTCTGAGCCCCTTTTTACGCATCATTCCGGCATGAACTGGCAACAACTTATCTCCAACAAACGGCTCGGACAGGAAATCAAGCATGCCGAGCGCCACGACGACCGTTCGGAGTTTCGGCGTGACTACGACCGGCTGATTTTTTCGGCACCGTTCCGCCGCCTGCAGAACAAGACGCAGGTGTTCCCCCTTCCAGGTAGTATCTTCGTCCATAACAGGCTCACCCACTCCCTTGAGGTGTCGAGTGTAGGGCGCTCTTTGGGCGACGATGTGGCTCAGCTCCTGATGAAGAAGCACCCGGAACTTGCAGGAACACTCTTCGAGGAAATCGGAACCATCGTCTCTGCGGCCTGCCTTGCCCACGACATGGGCAACCCACCCTTCGGACATAGTGGCGAGAAAGCCATACAAGCCTATTTCACCGAGGGACCGGGACTGTACCTGAAGGAGCAGTTGTCGCCGCGTTTCTGGGATGACATCACCCACTTCGAAGGCAATGCCAACGCTTTCCGCCTGCTGACCCATCGCTTCAAGGGGCGTCGCGACGGTGGATTCGTCATGACCTACAGCACGTTGGCAAGCATCGTGAAGTATCCGCGCATCTCTTCTCAGGCAGGAACGAAGGGAAAGTTTGGGTTCTTCCTCTCGGAAGAAGGCATCTATCGCCAGATTGCCGGTGAACTGGGTATCGTCAGCATGCAGGAGGACGGCTACGCCCGTTACCCGTTGGTCTACTTGGTTGAGGCTGCCGACGACATCTGTTACGAGATCATGGACATCGAAGATGCCCATAAGCTGAAGCTGATTTCTTTCGATGAAACCGAGGATTTGCTGCTTGGCTTCTTCGATGACGCTACACGACAGCACATTCGTCAGCGAGTCGTCGACGAGGGGGTTACCGACGAGAACGAAAAGGTGGTCTACATGCGAGCCTGTGCCATCGGAAAACTGGAGAACGAGTGTGTGAAGACGTTTGTGGAATGCGAGGAAGAGATTCTCAACGGCACCTTCCAAGGGTCGCTCATAGACCATATAGCACCGTTGCAGCGTGAGGCTTACTTGCGTTGTACGAAGGTTTCGAAGCAGAAAATCTACAACAGCAAGATTGTACTTGACGTGGAACTCAGCGGTTACAAGATTATGGAGACGCTGATGCAAGACCTCGTGGAGGCTGCCGTCCACCCCACTAAGTTCCATTCCCAGCAGCTCATCCGCCGTTTCTCGTCACAGTATGACATCCAGAGCGACAACCTGGAGACGCGCATCATGGCTGTCATCGACTACATCAGCGGCATGACCGACGTCTATGCCCTCGACATCTACCAGAAAATCAATGGTATCTCCCTGCCCGTACTTTAAACGTTAAGGGGGAGTTACAAAGTACCTTACTAAACGTAAGGGGGAGCTTTTAAGTATTTTATTCTGAATTCTACGCTTGTTACCGTCGGCAGACGCTCGGCAAGTGTATTATTTCTCCTTGTATATCACCTTGTTGGCACCGCTGGTAATCTTGAAGGCTTCGGGGTGTTCGGCGATGAACGAGTCGATATGTCGCACGCGCTTCTCCTCCAGGATCTCGTCAATGGCAATCAGGATGCCGGTTTCTTCCACCTCGCCGAAGCCGTCGTTGATGGCTGTACCGAAGAGTTTCATGGTCGGCGAGAGGTTCATGTAGGCATTCACCAATGGGGGAATGTTGTAGCCCAGCGCCCTGATCTCGTGGTTCAGGATGAGGTAGTCTTTGCGGAAGTCTTCTTCGCAGAAGAGTTTAGCCAGTTCTGCGGGGTCTTCCTCTATTTTCAGCGGTTTCATCGGGGTGATGAGGTTCTCCTTGTCGCTGAAATGCTTCTCTAAGAAGTAGAGAATCATGTCGCGTCCGCGACGGATATACGACGGGTACATGGTCATCTTTCCGAAGAAGTAGCGAACATTGGGTTTCAGAACCGTCAGCGCACCGAGTCCATCCCACAGGTTGTCGAGTGCGAAGATGCTCTTGGTGTTCTTGCGGACATTCTGGTATTCGAGCGACACGAACGAGCGTCCCAGCTCTACGGTGTAGGGCATATACTCCTTGAGGAACTTCTCTGAGAAGTGGAACATGTGGCTGGTGGCAAGCTTCGGTTGCCCGTTGTCGTCGAGTTCCCAGTCTGTTCCGTAGAGGTAACGGTAGCCTCCGATGATCTCCTGAGCCTCCGGGTTCCACACGATGAGCTGCTTGTAGCAGTTGTCGCAGGTGTCGAACTCGTCAAGGTCGAGAGCTTTTCCCGTTCCACCTCCTGCCTCGCGGAAGGCAATCTCGCGCAGTCGTCCGATTTCCCTGAGCGTATTGGGCGCGTTGTGGAAGTCCACAATGTAGATTTTATTGTGGCTCTTGTTGGTCGAGCGTAGTTGCTTTTCGGGCGTGAGCTCGCGCGTGAGCAAGGCTCTGTCAACGGGTTCGATGATGGGAGCTTGTTGTACCATTACTTATTCTTCAGAAAGTCCTACTTGGTTGATTGCTATTATTGTCTTGATGAATGCTATTGTTGAGTTCCGTTGCCGATGGCGTAGACCTGGTCTTCGACGAATTTTGCCCATTGCATCGGCGTTTTCGACTTGTCGAAGGTCTGCCAGGGAATGGGCTTCCCGATGGTGACGCGGAACGTCTTGTGCACGTTCTTGTACATTTCGTCTACGAGGAACAGCATGGCGATGTTGAACTTGATACCCAGTCGCTTGCAGATGTTCGCCAGGTTGTAGAAGAATTCAGAGTTGCGGCCGCTGAAGTGGATGGGCACCACGTCGCGGTGATACTCCACACTCTTCGAGATGAACGTCTTCTTCCACGGTAAGTCATGGATTTCACCGTTGATCTTGCGTGAGCAGAGGCCTGCCGGGAACATGAGCATGTGGTTGTCGCTCTGGAATCCCGCCTCTACGATAGCCGGGAAGTTGCGTCCCTGCTTGCCTGTCTTGTTGATGCCGATGCATAGAGGAGCCAGTCCTGGCAGGTTCATGAGCAGGTCGTTGACCAGATAGCGGAACTTCGAGTCGTAGTGTCTGCCTATGATGGAGCCGAGTGCCACACCGTCTGCTCCGCCCAACGGGTGGTTTGACACGAACGTATACAGTTTGCCGTCGTCGGGGGCAGGCAGGTTTTCCTTGCCGTCGATGATGAGCGTCATGTCGAGATAGCGCACACACTCCTCCAGCCATTCCGTTCCCGTGAGGTGTCGGCTCTCCCATAGGAATGCGTTCACCTTGTCCTGGTGTACGATTTTCTTGAGCCAATTCACCAAGAAGCGTGGCACATAACGCGCCTTGGCACCCATCTTGCTTTTGAGGATGTCGTCAATGTCGATAGTTTTTTGTATTTGTTCGCTCATGCTTTCTCTTTCTCCGTTTTCAATCTGTTCTCAACAATGAAACCGTCGTTTTTGTCTATCAAGGTGCAAAAGTAGCGAAATCTTTTCAATCTCACCCTTTTTTAGTGGAAAAATCTTCTAAAAAACATTTTTAATAAGGTGTCGTCGTAACAATAATGACGGGTTTGGCATGTCTTTATCGTGCGGATTCAGATTTTAAAAACCCCTTCACGGGGCTGTAACGTGCTTATAATGAGGGGGGTGCTGTGAAGGGTTGGGGTAAGGGTGTCGGACGGGGCGGACAAGTCGGACTAATCGGATTAATCGGACTAATCGGATTAATCCGACAAGTCGGACAAATCAGACAATTCTGACAGCCCGGACTTTTGCGATTGTTTTCATGAAAAGGTAGTTTTAGCGTCCCAATTCGTCCTTACTTTTATCTTTTGACACGTGTCAGAAACGTTTCCGACACGTGTCAAAAATGTTTCCGACACGTGTCAAAAGGTTCTGCGTTTGACGTTTTGTAAAATGATTTGGCGTGAATGCCGGTAGCGTAAATATGTAAACCCTTCACAGTAAAGTATTGAAGGATAAGTTCTTACAAGCGTGTGAAGGGTTTTGCGTGATTTTATTTTTCTCTATTATAAGACTGCTTTCTTTCAGATAGTTCAAATTTACTTGATGAAAAATGGCAAAATGTGGTGTAAATGAGGAGCATTGAGCAAGTAATATGACTGTTAAATAATACAAAATTCAGCGCTTTTTGCAAACTTTGTGGGGCAGGGTGGTGGAAAGTGGGGAAAGTTTTTGTAACTTTGAACCCGATTTCACTTATCTAATAAGTACACATGCGATTCTTAGGTAGCATAGAAGCCAAGACAGACAGCAAGGGACGGGCTTTCCTGCCGGCTGTTTTCCGCAAGGTGCTGAGTGCATCTGGCGAGGAGTTGCTGGTGATGCGCAAGGACATTCACCAGGACTGTCTCGTGTTGTACCCGGAGTCGGTGTGGAACGAGCAGCTGGATTTGCTCAAGAAGAGGCTCAACCTGTGGAATGCTGCCCACAAGCAGGTGTTCCGCAAGTTTGTCTCCGACGTGGAAATCATATCCCTTGACGGCAACGGTCGCTTCCTGATTCCCAAGCGTTATCTGAAGATAGCGAATATCGAGCAGTCCATCAAGTTCATCGGCATGGACGACACGATAGAGATCTGGAGCAACGACGGCGACGGGCAGCCCATCATGGACGCTCAGGAGTTCTCCCGTCAGATGGAAGAACTGATGGGCGGCAACGGAACCGAGCAGGAAAAAGAACTCACAGCGTAAGCAAAAATGCAACCGCATGGCAACCACAGCAGGCGCATACCACATACCCGTACTCTTGGACGAGAGTATAGAGGGGCTGAATATCAGTCCTGAAGGTGTCTATGTGGATGTCACCTTCGGCGGAGGCGGCCATAGCAGCGCCATCCTCTCGCGGCTGGGAAAAGGCGGCAGGCTGTATAGCTTCGACCAAGATGCCGATGCCGAGCAGCAGCTGGAAGGCGACTTGCTCTCCGGCCATCAAGGGACGTTCACCTTTGTGCGTTCCAACTTCCGTTATCTGAAGAACTGGATGCGCTACTACGGCATAGACCAGATTGACGGACTCCTGGCAGACCTCGGCGTCTCCAGCCATCATTTCGACGACGAGAGCCGCGGCTTCTCCTTCCGGTTCGATGCCCCGCTCGACATGCGGATGAACAAGCGGGCAGGGAAGACCGCCGCCGACATCGTCAACGGATATGCCGAAGAGCAGTTGGCAGACATCCTCTACCTCTATGGAGAGCTGAAAAACTCACGCAGGCTGGCTTCAGCCATCGTCCGCCGACGCACCGACGCGCCCTTGCTGACCACCGGCGACCTGCTGAAAGCCATTGAGCCGTTGCTCAAGCACGAGCGCGAAAAGAAAGATGCCGCGAAAGTCTTCCAGGCACTACGCATCGAGGTGAACAACGAGATGGGGGCGCTGAAAGAGATGCTCGAAGGAGCCACCCAGCTGTTGAAGCCTGGCGGCAGGCTGGCAGTCATCACCTACCACTCCCTGGAAGACCGTATCGTGAAGAACGTCATGAAGAGCGGCAACACAGAAGGGAAGGTGCAGCAAGACTTCTTCGGGCGTACAGAGATGCCTTTCACCATCCTTGGAAAAATCATCACTCCCACACCGGAGGAACAGCAGCGCAACCCCAGAAGCAGAAGTGCAAAACTACGTATAGCAGAAAAGAAGACAATAGAAGGAACAAGACAATGAACGACAACGTACAACCCACCAACCCACAAGAAGAGGCTGCCCTCACCGGTCAGCCGGAAGCACCTGAGGCAGAGAAGGAACAGGAGCGCGTTGCCGACACCTTCAAGGAAGCTATACAGGAGCAGGCACGCGAAGACGAGCAGCCTTCGTCGGTCAACTTCACGCTACGCAAGATTCTGGGTGGCGACATCCTCAGCGGCGAGCTCATCAGAAGCCAGATATGGCTCATCGTGCTCATCGTCTTCTTCGTCATTCTATATATATCTAATAGGTATAGCGTGCAGAAAGACTTGCTGGAGATAGACCGCCTGAACATCCAGTTGAAGGACATGAAGCACAAGGCACTGTCGAGCAGCAGTCAGCTGACGGAGAAATGCAGGGAGAGCCACGTGCTGGAGATGCTCAAGAACAACCAAGACAGCACGCTGAAGATGCCCAACCAGCCGCCGTATATCATCTCCGTGCCGGAGGAGTAAAGCCCTCCCCAGCCCTCCCTGAAGGGAGGGAACAGGGAAAGTGATGAAAGATGAAAAATTAAAGATGAAGGTTTATGAGTAGCAAGTTCAACTATAAGAAAATCATGCCTCGCTACAGCGTCATCGCCATTGTCATGACGCTGATGAGCGTTGCCGTAGTGGTCAAGGCGTTCTATACCATGACAGCCAACCGCCAGTACTGGATTCAGGTTGCCTCACGACAGGCTAAAGACAGCGTGACGGTGAAGCCTGTACGCGGCAATATCCTGAGCTGTGACGGTCAGCTGATGGCAAGCAGCCTGCCCGAATATAAACTATATATGGACTTCCAGGCCCTTCGCGAGGCGAAGAACGACTCGCTCTGGGACGTCAAGCTTGACAGCATCTGCATGGGACTGAACCGCATCTTCCCCGAACAGAGTGCCGCCGAGTTCAAGAAACACCTGGAAGAGGGACGTACCCAGCAGCAGAAGAACGGGACGGTAGGTTCGCGCCACTGGCCGATATGGAAGAGCAGGGTGGGATATAACATCTTTGCAGAAGTCCACCAGCTGCCTGTCCTGAACATGCCTATTACCTATGAGAAGGTCACTCCAGAGTTTATCATCCGTGCATCGTTCAAGAGCGGGTTCAACGTAGAGGAGTTCAATGCCCGCCGCCGCCCCTACGGGTCGCTGGCGTTGCGTACCGTCGGCGACATGTATGGCGCCAAGGACACGGCACGTTGCGGTCTTGAACTCGAATACGACTCCATCTTGCGCGGAAAGAACGGTATCATCCACCGCCGAAAGATACGTGACAAGTTCCTCAACATCACCGATACGCCTCCCATTGACGGCGCTGACATCGTCACCACCATCGACGTGGGCATGCAGGACCTTGCCGAGCGTGCCGTCATCGACGAACTGAAGGAGATCAACGGCAACGTGGGTGTCGCCATCGTCATGGAGGTGGCAACGGGCGACATCAAGGCTATCGTCAACATGGAGAAGGTGGCAGACGGGCAGTATCGCGAAATCAGGAACCATGCCGTCAGCGACCTGTTGGAACCCGGCTCTGTCTTCAAGACGGCAAGCATCATGGTGGCTCTCGACGACGAGGTCTGCGACACCAACTATATCGTACAAACGGGCGGCGGTGTGTGGAATATGTACGGTCGCGACATGAAAGACCACAACTGGCGGCGTGGCGGCTACGGCACCATGCGACTGCCCAGGAGCTTGGAGGTCAGCTCGAACATCGGCGTGAGCCGCATCATCGACAACTTCTACCATAACAATCCGGAAAAGTTTGTGCAGGGCATCTGGGACTTAGGACTCAATGCTGACTTCGACCTGCCCATCCCCGGCTACACACCTGCAAAGATTCGTATGCCTGAGAAGGACAAGAGAGGAAAGCAATACGTCAACTGGAGCAATACAGCCCTGCCCTGGATGAGCATAGGCTACGAGACACAGGTGCCTCCCATCTCTACGCTGACGTTCTATAACGCTATTGCCAACGGCGGAAAGATGATGAAGCCGCGCTTCGTCAAGAAGGTGGTCAAGGATGGTGAGGTGCTCAGGGAGTATCCGCCAGAGGTGGTCAAGGGGCATGAGCAGATAGCCAAGCCTAAGACCATAGCCACGATACAGACCATACTGGAGCATGTCGTCAGTCAGGGACTGGGAAGAAAGGCTGGCTCCAAGTCGTTCAAGGTGGCAGGAAAGACGGGTACGGCACAGATATGGACGGCAGGTGGCAAGACGTCGTCATACCTGCTGAGCTTTGCAGGCTACTTCCCTGCCGACCAACCGCGCTACAGCTGTATCGTCTGCATCCAGAAATCGGGACTCCCTGCGTCGGGTGGCGGTATGAGTGGTGTCGTCTTCCACCATATCTCTGAGGGTATCATGGCGCAGGACGTTCGCCTGAGCGTTGAAGATGCACGCGACTCGTCGTCGGTGTTCATACCCCAGGTCAAGTCGGGCAACCTGTTGGCTGCCGACTATGTACTGAACAAGTTGGGATTCTCCGTGCAGAACGGTTGGAGAGGAGCCTATCCTTTCGGTAATCCCGTGTGGGGTAGCGTTCAGCAAAGCGCCAAGTCGCTGAGCATGATGAAGAGTCCTGCCGCCCAGAAGGGCGTCGTCCCCAACGTGCTGGGCATGGGAGCCCGTGATGCTGTCTACCGTCTGGAGAAGGTGGGCATCAAGGTCATCCTCAACGGCAGGGGAAAGGTGACGGAACAGAGCCTGCCCGCAGGCACGGCTCTGAAGAAAGGAATGGTTTGTACGTTACGATTAGTATAAAAAACATAAGATATGAGATTGAACGAACTTCTGAAAGACATCCAACCCGTCAGCATTGCAGGTAATGCCGACGTGGAGGTGACGGGTGTGAACATAGATAGCCGCCGCATCCAGGACGGTCACATGTTTGTTGCCATGAAGGGCACACAGGTCGACGGCCACCAGTTCATCGGCAAGGCGATAGAACTGGGAGCCAAAAGCATCTTGCTTGAGGACATGCCGGAGCAGCAGACGGCTGGCGTCACCTACATACAGGTAGCCTCGACGGAAGACTGTGTCGGCAAGGTGGCAACTGCATTCTATGGCGACCCGTCGAGAAAACTGAAGCTGGTAGGCGTCACCGGAACCAATGGCAAGACTACTATTGCCACCTTATTATATAATATGTTCCGCCAGTTCGGGCATAAGGTGGGCTTGTTGTCAACCGTATGCAACTATATCGACGGCGAACCGGTGGCAGCCAGCCATACCACACCAGACCCCATCGAGCTCAATGCCTTGCTGCACAAGATGGTGGAAGCCGGTTGCGACTATGCTTTCATGGAGTGTTCCAGCCATGCCATCCATCAGAAACGCATCGGTGGCCTGCAGTTTGCCGGTGGCATCTTCACCAACCTGACACGCGACCATCTAGACTATCATAAGACTTTCGAGAACTACCGCGATGCCAAGAAGATGTTCTTCGACAATCTGCCGAAGACAGCGTTTGCCATCATCAATGCCGATGACAAGAATGGCAGCGTGATGGTGCAGAACTGTAAGGCTACGGTGAAGACCTATTCCACCCAGCGGGCTGCCGACTTCAAGGCACGGTTGCTGGAGTGTCACTTCGAAGGCATGTATCTGGAAGTCGACGGCAGGGAGGTCGGCGTGCAGTTCATCGGAAAGTTCAATGTCAGCAACCTGCTGGCGGTATATGGTGCTGCCATTATGCTGGGCAAGCAGCCAGAGGATGTGCTTCTGGTGATGAGCACCCTGAAGAGTGTCAACGGCAGACTCGACCCCATCAGCTCACCTGACGGATGGACGGCTGTCGTCGACTATGCGCATACGCCGGATGCTTTGGAAAATGTACTGAATGCCATCCATGAAGTGTTGAACGGAAAGGGAAAGGTCATTACGGTTTGCGGTGCCGGTGGCAACCGCGACAAAGGCAAGCGACCGCTCATGGCTCAGGAGGCTGTCAAGCAGAGCGACAAGGTGATTATCACCAGTGACAATCCGCGATTTGAAGACCCGCAGGCTATCATCGACGACATGTTGGCAGGGCTGAACGCCCAGCAGCGTAAGAAGGTATTGAGCATCGTCGACCGTCGTGAGGCCATCCGTACCGCTGCGATGATGGCTGAGAAGGGCGATGTCATCCTGATAGCAGGCAAAGGGCATGAAGACTATCAGGAGATAGAAGGTGTAAAGCACCACTTCGACGACCATGAGGTGGTACGTGAACTCTTTTAAACCATAAACCGTAAACTGTAAACGAATGTTATACTATATCTTCAGACTATTAGACCAGTTCGGTATCAGCGGCTCCCACATGTGGAGCTACATCTCCTTCCGTGCTATCCTGGCACTGATCCTTGCCTTGATGATCTCTGCCTGGTTTGGCGAGAAGTTCATCAAGTATATGAAGCGGAAGAAGATAGGTGAGTCAGCCCGTGATGCCAGCATCGATCCCTTCGGTGTGGAGAAGAAAGGAGTGCCCACGATGGGCGGCATCATCATCATCGTCTCCATCCTGGTGCCCGTCTTGCTCTTGGGTAGAGTGCGCAACACCTATCTCATCTTGATGGTGGTGACCACGCTGTGGTTGGGCTTCCTGGGCTTTCTGGACGATTACATCAAGATTTTCCGTAAGAACAAAGACGGTCTGAAAGGTAAATATAAGATTGTGGGACAGGTCAGCATTGGCTTCATTGTCGGCTTGGTGCTCTACTTGAGTCCCGATGTCGTCATCAGAGAGAATGTCACCGTGCAGAAGCAGAACCAGGAGGTGGTCATCAAACATAACCAGGAGGCTACGAAATCGCTGAAAACAACCATTCCTTTCCTGAAGAACCACAACCTGGACTACTCGGAGATCATGAGCTTCTGCGGCAAGTACAAGACTGCTGCGGGTTGGATTCTGTTTGTCGTTATGACCATCATCGTGGTGACGGCAGTGTCTAACGGCGCCAACCTCAACGACGGTATGGACGGTATGTGTGCCGGAAACTCTGCCATCATCGGTGTGGCACTGGGTATCTTGGCATACGTGTCGTCGCATATCGGCTATGCTTCCTACTTCGACATCATGTATATCCCCGGCTCTCAGGAGTTGGTGGTGTTTATCTGTGCCTTCGTCGGGGCGATGATAGGCTTCCTTTGGTATAATGCCTATCCCGCTCAGGTGTTCATGGGTGACACGGGTTCGCTGACCATCGGCGGTATCATCGGTGTCTGTGCCGTCATCATCCATAAGGAGTTGCTGCTGCCCATCCTCTGCGGCATCTTCTTCGTCGAGAGCCTGAGCGTCATCATCCAGACCCAGTGGTTCAAGATACAGAAGCACAGAGGCAAGAAGGTGCGCGTGTTCAGGGCGGCACCTATCCACGACACGTTCCGTAAGCTCGACTCGCAGTTGGCTCCCGACTGCCGTTACCTGCTGAAAGGATGGCCTCACCGACCGTTCCATGAGTCGAAGATCACCATCCGTTTCTGGATTGTCACCATCATCCTGGCGGCATTTACGATTATAACACTGAAAATGAGATAAGAAGATATGAAAAAGATTGTGATATTAGGAGCCGGCGAAAGTGGTGCCGGCGCAGCTGTGTTGGCTAAGAAGATGGGGTTTGAGACCTTTGTCTCGGACATGTCTGCCATTAAGGACAAGTACAAGAAGATGCTGGACGACCGCGGTATAGAGTGGGAGGAAGGGCAGCATACGGAAGCAAAGATTCTCGATGCCGATGAGGTCATCAAGAGTCCGGGCATTCCCGACAGTGCACCTATGGTGCAGAAGCTCATTGCTCAGGGCACACACATCATCAGTGAGATAGAGTTTGCCGGTCGTTATACCGACTCGAAGATGATTTGCATCACCGGCTCGAATGGTAAGACGACGACGACATCATTGATCTACCATATCTTTAAAGAAGCCGGATATGACGCAGGACTGGCAGGAAACATCGGTAATTCGCTTGCCCTGCAGGTTGCCGAGGACCCGCATGCCTACTATATCATCGAACTGAGTTCCTTCCAGCTGGACAACATGTACGACTTCCGTGCCAATATCGCCATCTTGCTGAACATCACTCCCGACCATCTGGACCGTTATGACAACTGCATGCAGAACTATGTCGATGCCAAGATGCGCATCACCCAGAACCAGACGGCGGAAGACTCGTTCATCTATTGGAACGACGACCCTATCATCAAGCGCGAACTGGCGAAGTATGACATCAAGGCTATCCAATATCCCTTCTCAGAACTGAAAGAGAAAGGCTCTATCGGATATATAGAAGAGGGGATGTATACACTGGAGAAGCCCACACCGTTCAACATGGAGCAGGAGAGCCTGTCGCTGACCGGCAAGCACAATATCTATAACTCACTGGCTGCCGGGTTGGCATCAGACATCAGCGGTATCAAGAAAGAGGACATCCGCAAGAGCCTTTGCGACTTCCCTGGTGTGGAACACCGCTTGGAGAAGGTGTGCAAGGTGGGAGGTGTGCAGTACGTCAACGACTCCAAAGCCACCAATGTCGATGCTTGCTGGTATGCCTTGGAGAGCATGGTCACGCCAACCATTCTCATCATCGGTGGAAAGGACAAAGGCAATGACTACGAACCCATCAAGGAGCTCGTGAAGAAGAAGTGTGTAGGACTGGTATACCTCGGTGCCGACAACCAGAAACTGCATGATAATTTCGATGAAATGGGCATTCCTGTACGCGATACCCATTCCATGAAGGAGTGTGTTGCTGCCTGCTACGAGTTGGCAAAGCCTGGTGATACCGTCCTGCTGAGTCCTTGTTGTGCCTCGTTCGACCTCTTCAAGAACATGGAAGACCGTGGCGACCAGTTCAAGACGCTTGTCAGGGCATTGTGAACCTTTCCGGAACAGGGCTAAATGGTGGAATTGTATAATCGTAAAAATGTAGAAAAGTAGCGTGAACAAGACATTAGGAAATATCTTCAAAGGCGATAAGGTCATCTGGATGGTCTTCTTCTTCCTTTGTATGATCAGCATCGTGGAGGTGTACTCAGCCTCCAGTTCGCTGTCGTATAAAGGGGGTAACTATTGGAGTCCCATCCTGAAGCATGCAGGCATCCTTGTCGTTGGTACCTTTATGATGGTGTGCGTGCTCAACGTGAAGTGTAAGTATTTCAAGTTGGCAACACCCATCTTGTTGGCATTCTCCTTCCTTACCTTGCTGTGGGTGCTGGTAGCCGGTCAAGCTACCAACGATGCCAACCGCTGGATCAGCTTCCTCGGCATCCAGTTCCAGCCTTCGGAGATAGCAAAAGGTGCTCTGATCCTTGCCATCGCACAGATACTCAGTGCCATGCAGACGGATACGGGAGCAGACAGGAAGGCTTTCAGCTACATCTTGATAGTCAGTGCCTTTATCATTCTGCCCATCGTGCCGGAAAACTTGTCAACGGCAATGCTTATTTCCGTAACCGTTGTATTGATGATGTTCATAGGACGGGTGCCGTTAGACCAGATAGGAAAACTGATAGGAGTCGTGGCGTTGGGTGTCGTTTTCATGCTTGCCCTCATCATGCTGATGGGTAAAGAAGAGGTGAAGGTTCCCGAAAAGCAGGTCTTGACCGAGAAGGTGGAAAAAGGCGAAGAGTCTTCCGGTGCCTTGGACAAGCTGCTCCACCGCTTTGGCACTTGGAAGTCGCGAATCTACAAGTTCACAGATAACGAGTATGTAGCCCCGGAGGACTATGATTTGGATAAGGACGCACAAGTAGGTCATGCCAACATAGCTATCGCATCATCCAATATCGTAGGCAAAGGTCCGGGCAACTCCAACGAGCGCGACTTCCTGTCGCAGGCATTCTCCGACTTCATCTATGCCATCATCATAGAAGAGATGGGCATCGAGGGTGCTGCCATCGTAGCCTTGTTGTACATCATCCTGCTGTTCAGGACGGGAAAGATAGCACATCGTTGTGAGAATGCCTTCCCTGCTTTCCTGGCCATGGGAATAGCCTTGCTGCTTGTCATCCAGGCACTGTTCAACATGTTGGTGGCAGTGGGCTTAGCTCCAGTAACGGGTCAACCGCTGCCGCTGATCAGTAAGGGCGGAACCTCAACCATCATCAACTGTATCTATATCGGTGTCATCCTGAGCATCAGCCGTTCGGCAAAGAAGAAGGATTTCAAAACCGAAAAAGAAGAAAACTACGCTATGGCTGTGGCATAAAAGTGTTGATAATCATTAAATTAGCACTGAAATGTCAGCCTGAAAGAAATAATTTGATTAACTTTGCATATTCATAAGTCACTCAATATGGGAAAAGAACTGAGAGTTATCATTAGCGGAGGCGGCACGGGAGGACACATCTTTCCTGCCGTATCGATAGCAAATGCCATCAAAGGCAAGCATCCTGATGCCAAAATCCTCTTTGTGGGTGCCTTGGGGCGCATGGAAATGCAGCGTGTGCCGGCAGCGGGTTATGAAATCAAAGGTCTGCCTATCTGTGGTTTCGACCGTAAGAATCCGCTGAAGAACTTCAAGGTGCTCTTCAAGATATGGCAGAGTCAGCGCATGGCGAAGCAGATACTGAAGGAATTCAAGCCGATGGTAGCTGTCGGAGTGGGTGGCTATGCCAGCGGTCCCACGCTGAACAAAGCTGCAGCAATGGGCATTCCCTGTCTGATACAGGAACAGAACAGCTATGCAGGAGTGACCAATAAGCTGTTGGCAAAGAAGGCAGCCAAGATTTGTGTGGCTTATGAAGGCATGGAGCGCTTCTTTCCGGCAGAGAAAATCATCATGACGGGAAACCCTGTGCGGCAGAATGTCTTGGAAACACCGCTCTCTCAGGAGGCTGCGCGTGAGAGTTTTGGACTGGATCCGCAGAAGAAGACCATCCTGTTGGTGGGGGGAAGTCTTGGTGCACGCACCATCAACGAGAGTGTTCTTCAGCATCTCGACATGGTGGAGGGCGCTGGCGTGCAGTTCATCTGGCAGACAGGTAAGTACTATCATGCCGCTATCCTTGAGCAGCTGAAGGCTCATGCGCCTATGCCCATGTTGAAGGTGACAGACTTTATCAGCGACATGGGGGCTGCCTATCGCGCTGCCGACTTGGTCATCAGTCGTGCAGGAGCCAGCAGCATCAGTGAGTTCTGCCTCATTGGTAAGCCGGTCATCCTCGTACCCAGTCCTAATGTGGCAGAAGACCATCAGACCAAGAACGCCATGGCTCTCGTCAACAAGGAGGCTGCTCTCTATGTCAAGGACTCAGAGGCACCGGCAACGTTGCTCAAGCTGGCTGTAGAGACAGTTAAAGACAGTGCGAAGCTGGCTTCCCTCAGTACTCATATCCTGAAGCTCGGATTGAAGAACTCTGCCGATGTCATTGCTGAGGAAGTCATCAAGTTGGCAAACCAATCATCTTTATAACGGAGAAAAGAATCGCTATATCAATGGAACTGAAAGAAGTAAAAGCAGTATATTTCGTCGGAGCAGGCGGTATCGGCATGAGTGCTATAGCCCGCTATTTCCTACATGCAGGAATGGTTGTAGGCGGCTACGACAAGACTCCTTCCGAACTGACACGTCAGCTGGAGAAAGAGGGCGTATTGATTCATTACGAAGAAGATGTCGACGCCATCCCGCAAGCATGCCGTAACCCCAAGAACACGTTGGTGGTCTATACCCCGGCGATACCTTCCGACCACAAGGAACTGGTCTTCTTCCGCGAAAACGGATTTGAGATACAGAAACGGGCACAGGTGCTCGGCACGCTTACCCGTGCACATAAAGGGCTGTGTGTGGCAGGAACGCACGGAAAGACCTCTACCTCGACGATGTGTGCACATATCATGCACCAGAGCCATGTAGACTGTAACGCCTTCCTCGGCGGCATCTCTAAGAACTATGGTACGAACTATATCCTTTCCTCTTCCGACTATGTCGTCATCGAGGCCGATGAGTTCGACCGTTCTTTCCACTGGCTGCGTCCGTGGATGACCGTCATCACGGCTACCGACCCCGACCACCTGGACATCTATGGTACCAAGGAGGCCTACCTGGAGAGTTTCCGTCACTACACCACACTCATTCAGCCGGGTGGTGCTCTCATTATCCATAAGGACTTGGAGATGCAGCCCGACGTGCAGGATGGTGTCCGCATCTATGAGTACAGCCTCGACAAGGGCGATTTCCATGCCGAGAACATACAGATAGAGAACGGTGAGATCACTTTCGACTTCATTTCTCCTGTTGAGAACATTCCCGGCGTCACTTTAGGACAGCCTGTCCCCATCAATATCGAGAATGGTGTGGCTGCGATGGCAATGGCTCAGCTCAACGGTTGCGATGCAGAAGAACTGCGCTATGGCATGAAAACCTATGGAGGAGTAGACCGTCGTTTCGATTTCAAGATTAAGAACGACCGTCATGTATTCCTTTCCGACTATGCCCACCACCCCAAGGAAATCTATCAGAGTGCGAAGAGCATGCGTGAGTTGTATAAGAACCGGAAGATTACAGCCATCTTCCAACCGCACCTCTACACGCGCACCCGCGATTTCTATCGAGAGTTTGCCGAGGCTTTAAGCCAACTTGACGAGGTTATCCTCACCGAAATCTACCCGGCACGTGAGCAACCTATCGAAGGTGTGACCTCAAAACTCATCTATGACAACCTTGCAGAGGGTGTCCGGAAAAGCATGATCAGCAAGAAAGATGTCCTCTCTCTGGTCAGAGACAGAGACTTTGACGTGCTCATCGTGCTTGGTGCCGGCGACTTAGACAACGATGTACCTGCAATCGCTCAAATCATCAAAGACAAAGAATGACCATCACGCTTAAAAATACCATCATCGGCATCTTGGATATCGCCCTGGCGGTCTATCTGCTCCTTGCCATCACCTCGTTCAACAATCCGGACGAGGTCAGCGACAAGTGCAATAAGGTAGACATCAACATATCCGACTCCAACAATGCCGGCTTCCTGAGTGCCGCCGAGATCAAGAACATCCTCAATCAGAAAAGAATCTATCCCCTGGGAAAGCCGATAGCAAAAGTCGATACCCGGCAGATAGAGGATGTCTTGAAGGTCAGTCCTTTTGTCAACACGGCGGAGTGCTACAAGACCAAGAGGGGCGATGTCTGTATCAATATCACGCAGCGCATGCCGATTATCCGCATCAAGAACATGAAGGGAGCTGATTATTATCTCGACGACAAGGGTGGCATCCTGCCTAACTCCCACTATACCAGCGACCTGATTATTGCCACGGGATATATCAGCAAGCCGTTTGCGCAGGCCTATATCACTCCTTTGGCAAGGTATCTGATGGCGTCGGAACTGTGGAGCAACCAGATTGAACAGATCAACGTGTTGCCAGACCGAGGCATTGAACTCGTTCCGCGAGTAGGCGAACACATCATCTTCCTGGGCTATCTGCCCCAGGCTTCCAACTACGTGCAGCGCGACAAGGAAATCAAGGCGTTCCTTGACAAGAAACTCGACCGTCTGGACAAGTTCTACCGTTACGGCCTCTCCGCTGCGGGTTGGAACAAATACGCTTATATCAACATCGAATTTGACAATCAAATCATCTGTAAACGCAAAGGAATACAATAAATATAAAGTATATGGCAGCAAAGGAATTTATAGTGGCCATTGAACTTGGCTCATCGAAAATCGCAGGTATTGCCGGCAAGAAGAATCTTGACGGCAGCATTTCAGTGCTGTCTGTGGTCAAGGAAGATGCAACACAATGTATACGCAAAGGTGTTGTATACAACATTGACAAGACAGCTCAGTGCTTAACGAACATCATAGCTAAGCTGAAGAACCAGCTTAAGAGTGAGATAGCCCAAGTCTACGTGGGTGTCGGCGGACAGTCTATTCGCAGTGTCCGTAACGTCATTGTGAAGGATCTGCCTGCTGAAACCATCATTACCACCGAAATGATCAACGAACTGATGGATGCCAACAGAAGCATGTCCTATCCCGAACAGGAAATTCTGGATGCTGCAACTCAGGAATACAAGGTAGACACGCAGTATCAGCTCGACCCGGTAGGCATCAAGGCCAACCGCTTGGAGGGCAATTTCCTGAACATCCTGTGGCGTAAGTCGTTCTACAACAATCTGAACAACTGCTTCGACAAGGCTGGCATTGCCATTGCCGAGATGTATCTGGCACCCTTGTCGCTTGCCGACAGTGTGCTCAGCGAGGCCGAGAAGCGAGGAGGCTGCCTGCTTGTCGACCTGGGAGCCGATACGACGACAGTCTCTGTCTATTATAAGAATGTACTCCGCCACCTGGCTGTCATCCCGTTGGGTGGCAACAACATCACCAAAGACATCTCTTCCTTGCAGATGGAAGAGCGTGAGGCCGAGACGATGAAGCTGCGCTACGGCAGTGCCTATACAGAAAACAGCGACATCGACAACTCCCTGAACTACCCCATCGACCAGGAGCGTTTTGTGGAAAGCCGCCGCTTCATTGAGATTGTCGAGGCACGTGTAGACGAAATCATAGAGAATGTGTGGTATCAGGTGCCTTCCGAGTATGCCGACAAGCTGCTGGGAGGTATCATCCTTACTGGTGGCGGTTCCAATATGAAGAACATCGAGCGGGCGTTCCGCAACCATACTCACATCGATAAGATTCGTGTGGCTAAGTTCGTGACCCATACCATTACGTCAAGCAACGCAGACATCACCGCTCATAACGGTTCGATGAACACGCTGCTCGGTCTCTTGGCCAAGGGCGACAGGAACTGTGCAGGACTGGAAATCAACCCCAACCGCGACATGTTTGAAAACGACCGCCCTGTTGCTGAGACTGCCACCACTGCAGGGCTGCACGACAAACCGCGTTCAGCAGGCGAGATTGCCGGCAAGGGTGTCGTCCTCACTGCAGCGGAGAAAGAGAAGGCTGAGGAGGAACGCCGCCGCAAGGAAGAAGAAGAGCGCCGCCGTCAGGAGGAGGAAGAGGAACGCCTCCGTAAGGAAGAAGAGGAGCGCCGCAAGAACAGTTCTTGGAACAAGCTGATCCGCGGCATCAAGAATTTCGGTAAGACGCTTGTAGAACCTGATGATGAGTAGACGTCTCGATGAAAGATTGAAAAATTGAAAACCGTAAGCAGTAAACCATAAACTGTAAACCGTTAATTGAGAATTGTGAATTGTTAATTGTAAATAGTAAACACTATGCCAGATATATTAGATTTCGGAATGCCCGAAAAGGAGAATAGCATCATCAAAGTGATTGGTGTTGGTGGTGGAGGCGGAAATGCTGTCAACCACATGTATCGTGAAGGTATCCATGACGTGTCGTTTGTTCTTTGCAACACCGACAACCAGGCGCTCAACGACTCGCCGGTTCCTGTACACATTCAGCTCGGCAAGGAAGGTCTTGGTGCCGGCAACAAACCGGAGAAGGCGCGTCAGGCTGCCGAAGAGAGTCTCGACGATGTTACCGCCATGCTCAACGATGGCACGAAGATGACGTTCATTACTGCCGGCATGGGCGGCGGCACCGGAACGGGAGCTGCCCCTGTCATCGCCCGTGTGTCCAAGGAACTGGGCATACTGACCGTCGGCATCGTTACCATACCGTTCCGTTTCGAGGGCGACCGCAAGATAGACCAGGCGCTCGATGGCGTCGAGGAGATGTCGAAACATGTCGATGCCCTGCTGGTCATCAACAATGAACGCCTGCGTGAGATTTATCCTGAACTGACGGTTCTCGATGCCTTTGGCAAGGCTGACGACACACTGAGCGTTGCCGCGCGCAGCATTGCAGAGATTATTACCGTCCATGGCATCATCAATCTTGACTTCAATGATGTGAAGACGGTATTGAAAGATGGTGGTGTCGCCATCATGTCGACGGGCTATGGTGAAGGAGAAGGGCGCGTGAAGCGGGCTATCGAAGATGCCCTCAACTCCCCGTTGCTCAACGACAACGACATCTACAACTCTAAGAAGATCCTGCTCTCCATCTCCTTCTCCAACGAGAAGGGCGAGAACCAGACGCTCACGATGGACGAGATGAACGATGTCAACGACTTCATGGATCGTTTCGGCAGTGAGTTTGAACTGAAGTGGGGACTCGCCGTAGACCCGGAACTGGGCAAGAAGGTGAAGGTGACGATCCTTGCCACAGGCTTCGGCATCGAAGATGTCGATGGTATGAACAGCCACCTCAAGAAGCATACCGAAGAAGAAGCTATCCGTATTGCTGAGGAAGAAGAGCGTGCTGCCGAGCGTCAGGACCGCCGCAACCGCTACTATGGCAAGGACTCCAAGAACACGCAGTATAAGCGTCGTCCACATATCTTCCGCTTCCGTCCCGAAGACCTCGACAACGAAGATGTCATCCTTGCCGTCGAGAGCACTCCGACCTATAAGCGTACCAAGCAGCAGCTGAAGGACATCATGGGTACGGGCAATTCCGAAAAGAACGAGACCGAGGTCTCTGGTGATACCGTCGAAGGAGTCATCAGCTTCGTATAACCTTCATCCATCAGAAATATGCCATTCTGTCAATATATGTTGACAGAATGGCATGTTCTGATAGTTGGTACACAACTTGCAACCTCCTTAGTGAACGCGGAAGCCTCGCAGGAGCAAAACTCCGAAAGGCTGCAACGCCGATAACATTTAATACATAAACAACTTTAAATAATGGAGGAAACGATTATGTTACCAATTATGAACAGAAACCAGTGGTTACCAGAAGTGTTTAACGATTTCTTTAACACAGACTTCATGCCTAAAGCTTCGGCTACGGCACCTGCCATCAACGTGATGGAGAGCGACAAAGACTACACCGTAGAGCTCGCTGCACCGGGTCTGAAGAAGGAGGATTTCAAAGTGAACATCAACGACGATGGTAACCTCGTCATCAAGATGGAACAGAAGGACGAACAGAAGGAGGAAGACAAGAGCCGCCACTACCTGCGTCGCGAGTTCTCTTACAGCAAGTACGAGCAGACCCTGATTCTCCCCGACGATGTCGAGAAAGACAAGATTGCAGCACGGGTAGACAACGGCGTGCTCACCATCGACCTGCCGAAGATTGCTGCTGCCCAGAAGAAGCCGGCTCGTCAGATCGACATTATCTAAAAGCACCCAACACCCTCTCATCTTTCATGGAGGAAGTTGCGTAGAGGGGTGATAGCAAGAACAAGCAGAGGATATACCCGACAGGTATATCCTCTGCTGATTTTTTAATATTACTGTCCGCTAAACTTTCGTCATTAGAATAAAATTAGGGCTGATACCAGATTCGGTGTCAGCCCTTATGGTTACCTTTGTAGTCGCAAAACAAAATCAAACGTAACCATGGGCAAAAGTACACATTTTTTCGGACAGTAATAATTTTTAATGCTAAACTTGTCAAGGAACTATTTGGCATAGCGGATGAAGCCGCTTAGCCAGCTATCTAATTTTTTAACGGAGTATTGTTTTTATAGTATTGAAGTAAGCTATTCTGTGGCAAAGATACAAAAGAAAAATGAAATCAAAATAATCATGAAGATTTTTTGCGTCTATGAAGGCAGGGGGCAATCAAAAACTGCTTCCATGCCGCGAAGGTACGGAAGCAGTTTTGTGTGGGAAAAGACAGGATTAGGGTATGATTTCTATCTTCTTGAATTGTGCGAAGAATGGGTGATGGTGGTAATTCCATCGCGTGCCAGGGGGAACGAAAAGTGTGCAGGTGTCAAATATGGATTCGTTAAAAATGATTTGTGAAGGTTTATCTAGGTATTCTTTAAAACCACCATAATTTATATATAATAAATCCTCCAGGTTTTTTATACGAATGTATATTTCCTGAAGGGCGCTGCAAACGCTAAATGCGCCATTTCCTATTTCTGTCACGGAGTCAGGGATGTCAATTGACTGCAGTGATACGCAGCCCCAGAATGCATCATTTCCTATTGTTGTCACGGAGTCAGGGATGACAATAGACTGCAGTGCGATGCAGCCTTGGAATGCCCTTTCTTCTATTCTTGTCACGGAGTTAGGGATGTTAATTGACTGCAGGGCGCTGCAGCCATAGAATGCCCCCCTCCTTATTTCTTTCACGGAATTAGGGATGTCAATTGACTGCAGTGATACGCAGCCCCAGAATGCATCATTTCCTATAGATGTCACGGAGTCAGGAATGACAATAGACTGCAGTGCGCTGCAGCCTTGGAATGCGTATAATTCTATTGATGTCATGGATTCTGGGATGTCAATTGATTGCAGGGCGCTGCAGCCAGAGAATGCGTATTCTCCTATTGTTGTCACGGAGTAAGGGATGTTAATTGACTGCAGGGCGCTGCAGCCCAAGAATGCGTATTCTCCTATTGTAGTCACGGAGCTGGGGATGTCAATAGACTGCAGTGCGATGCAGTAATCGAATGCGCCACCTCCTATTGTTGTCACGGAGTCAGGGATGACAATAGACTGCAGTGCGTAGCAGCCCCAGAATGCTCTGTTTCCTATTCTTGTCACTGTGTCTGGGATGACAACTTCTTTTATGTCTTTTTTAGAACCGTATACCGTTTTTCCGTCTGGGCTGAGTTCAAGATAAGGGTGTTCCATGACTCTCTATATTATTATGACTTAGACAACATATTGTTATCACAATGTTGGCGCAAAGATAATAATATATTTTAGAACCAGTATCCACCCGAATGTTTTTTGTTCACAAAAAAAATCGGGAAAAACAATTCTTGCCACGATGTGGGCAGAGATAAATCAAAAACAGCTTCCATGCCGCGAAGGTACGGAAGCAGTTTTGTGTGGGAAAAGACAGGATTAGGGTATGATTTCTATCTTCTTGAACTGGGCGAAGAATCCATTATGGCGGTAATTCCATCGCGTGCCAGGGGGAACGAAAAGTGTGCAGGTGTCAAAAATGGATTCGTCAAAAAGAATTTGTGAAGGATCATCTAGGTTTTCTCTAAATCTATCAAATATATATGATATATCTTCTGGTTTTTTTATACGAATGTATATTGACTGCAGGGCGCTGCAGTCTTTGAATGCTCCCCATTCTATTGTTGTCACGGAGTCAGGGATGTCAATTGACTGCAGGGCGCTGCAGCCATGGAATGTGTCATCTCCTATTGTTGTCACGGAATTCGGGATGTCTATTGACTGCAGTGCGCTGCATTCACTGAATGCTTCATCTCCTATTGTAGTCACGGAGCTGGGGATGACAATTGACTGCAGTGCGCTGCAGCCTTTGAATGCGCTTTCTCCTATTGTTGTCACGGAGTCAGGGATGACTATTGACTGCAGGGCGCTGCAGCCACGGAATGCTTCTTCTCCTATTTCTGTCACGGAGTCAGGGATATCAATTGACTCTAGGGCGCTGCAGCCTTTGAATGCGCTTTCTCCTATTGTTGTCACGGAGCTGGGGATGACAATTGACTGCAGTGCGCTGCAGCCTTTGAATGCGCTTTCTCCTATTGTTGTCACGGAGTCTGGGATGACTATTGACTGCAGGGCGCTGCAGCCACGGAATGCTTCTTCTCCTATTTCTGTCACGGAGTCAGGGATATCAATTGACTCTAGGGCGCTGCAGCCACGGAATGCTTCAAATCCTATTTTTGTCACGGAGTCAGGGATGTCTATTGACTGCAGGGCGCTGCAGTTTTCGAATGCCCATTCTCCTATTGTTGTCACGGAGTCAGGGATGTCAATTGACTGCAGGGCGCTGCAGTCACTGAATGCGTTCTCTTCTATTTCTGTCACGGAGCTGGGGATGACAATTGACTGCAGGGCGCTGCAGCCTTTGAATGCGCTATCTCCTATTGTTGTCACAGAATCAGGTATGTTAATTGACTGCAGGGCGCTGCAGTCACTGAATGCTGAGCTTCCTATATATGTCACGGAGTCAGGAATGACAATTGACTCCAGTGCGCTGCAGCCATGGAATGCGCTCATTCCTATTTCTTTCACGGAGTCAGGGATGTCTATTGACTTCAGGGCGCTGCAGCCACGGAAAGCTTCAAATCCTATTTTTGTCACGGAGTGAGGGATGTCAATAGACTGCAGGGCGCTGCAGCCAGAGAATGCGTCAGATTCTATTGTTGTCACGGAGTTAGGGATATCTATTGACTGCAGTGCTTTGCAGCCACGGAATGCGTAAAATCCTATTTTTGTCACGGAGTCAGGAATGATAACTTCAGATTCCTTTTTTCCTTTGGGATACTGAATTAGCGTATGTTTTTGTTTGTCATACAGAATACCTGCTTCAGAACTAAAATATTTATTATCGGGGCTAACTGTAATTGACTGCAGGGAGCTGCAGTTTACGAATGCCCCAATTCCTATTTCTGTCACGGAGTCAGGGATGTCAATGGATTGCAGTGCCCAGCAGTCTTCGAATGCGCTTTCTCCTATTTTTGTCACGGAGTCAGGGATGTCAATGGATTGCAGGGCGTGGCAGCCATAGAATGCTCTTTCTCCTATTGCTGTCACGAAGTCTGGGATGACAACTTTTTTAACTCTATTTTTAAAACCGGTTACCGTTTTTCCGTCTCGGCTGAGATATAGATAAGGGTTTTTCATGACTCTCTATATTATTATGACTTAGACAACATATTGTTATCACAATGTTGGCGCAAAGATAATAATATATTTTAGAACCAGTATCCACCCGAATGTTTTTTGTTCACAAAAATTTTCGGGATGTATAGTTCAGCGACTTTCGAGCTGTGCCATTCCGGGAAAACATCGGCGTGTTCACGTATGATGTTTACGAGGTCGAAAAATGCTTGTGTATGGACCTGCATGTCCGATACGAGCATGAGTTCCAACGATTGCAGTGAACGTACTACATGCATCATGAGCGGATTGCAGTTCGTTAGCTGGAAGAGTGCCTTCTCACGGAACACATTCATTTGTTCGTGTGAGAAGTACGTATCCACAAGGCATCAATACCTTGTTGAGCTTTTTTTTGCGAAGTAGCGTGCCAGCATGTCTCTGAAATCATTCAATTCCACTTCGGAGCTAATGCTGTTAATGGCGTTCATGAGTTCCAATTGAGCTATTTGACTGTATGACATAATCCTTCTCTGCTAAACTATTTTCTGCAAAGATAGAAACTATTTGTTAAATAACCTACACCAAGAGTTGAATTTTTAATTAAGGTCTTAGAAATTTTGAATCCTTAGTGTCTTAACCGGTCTTTATCCGCTGTTCCTCTTCCCACATCGCTTTCCCCTCTTTCTCCAATTGCTGTTGATGAGCTTTGGCACGAAGAAACATCTGCCGGGCCTCTTCATGGGTAAGGTGTGTAAAAGTGTTCTCTGTTGTCGCCATAATAAACATGAATTTGATTTTCACTGCAAAATTACATATAAAATCTAAGACAACAAAAGATATATGGATGAAGTTTTAATTTCCCCTGTAGGGATTCCACAGCACTGGCTTGCGCTCGAAATGTGTCATCCTGCGCTCTCGCTATACCGAATTTGCGTCTACTTTCGTCAATTCTTCCTCTCCTGTTACCCGTTTCCGATTTCTGTTAGCAGTTTCTTAAATGTAGGATTGAGGCTCAGCGTTTCTTTGTTGCCTACCAATATCAGTTGTTTGCGGGCGCGGGTGAGTGCCACGTTCAGCTTCCTGTCTATGACCTTCCCGTTTTCCACGAAGCAGTTGCTGGTCAGGAAGTCCAGTTGGTAGGGCTTGCTGACGGTGAAGGAGTAGATGATGATGTCGCGTTGCGACCCTTGATAGCGTTCTACGGTGTCGATGGTGATGTCGTTGAGTGCCGCTATGCCGTATCGTGCCGCCTCCTTCCTGATGACGGCAATCTGGTTCCTGTAGGGGACGATGACACCCATGCTTTTCTGGGCATCGAACTTCTTGCCCAGGAAACGGTGTAACCGGTGCAACAGGTCAGCGACGATGCGGGCTTCTGCGGTGTTTACTTTGTCGGAAAGATGTTCTGTCGTGTTCTTTTCTCTTGGTGGTGAGGGGAAGAACAAGACCCGTCGGCTCTTTAATAAATCGTCGGTTTCATCGAGACTTTCCACATCGTAGTCCAGTTGACGCTCTTGCTGGTGGCGCAGGGGGACTGCGCTCAGCTGTTCCTCGGCATAGAACGTGTTGACGGGGAAGGCTGCAATGTCGGGGTGCATACGCCCTTGCTTGTGCAGGATGCCGATGAAATCGGTCCTTTTTGCTGCTTTCTCCGTACGGATAAGGCGTTCGAAGAGTGAGTTGCGGCAGTTGTCCAAGTGTATGCTTCTCAGCATCTTGTTGCTGACAGCTGACGACGCTTCGGGCTGCTGCACGACGGCAGGCAGCTGCTTGTAGTCTCCGATGAGGACGAACCGGCGGATGTGGCTGTTGGAAAGCAGTCCGATGATGTCTGGTTCGAGTATCTGGCTGGCTTCGTCGATGATGGCCATGTCGAACGACTTGATGCCGAGCAGGAACGGGCGAGTGGCGAGGGTCGATGTCGTGGCAACGATGATGGGCATGTCGATGATGGTTTTCCGCAATGCGTGTACGGCAGGTGCTTGCTCGACGTAGGCTCCCAGGAGTCTGTTGCGGTAGCGTGGGTCGCAACTGTATTCATTGCCCAGGCGCAGGTAGTCGTAGCCAGTCTCCTCCAGCATGTTGCAAATCTCGTCAACGGCGCGGTTGGTATAAGCGAGGAGCAGCAGTGATGCTTTCCGGCTGCCTTCCGCCGGGGCTGCGACGGTAGCCATTGCCTCTTCAACCATCAACCGCAGTGCCATCGAGGTCTTTCCTGTTCCCGGCGGTCCGACAAGCAGGAAGTAGTCTTCCGACTGGAAGACACGCTCAACCACCCCGTCATAGTCAGGGTGGTAGCTGCGTGAGAGCCGGATGTTGCCGTCCTTTCGTGGCGCACGTTGCCCCAGCAGCAAGGCTTTGCGGTCGTCGTCGGCAGTGATGAAGGCATGCAGTCCGGCGATGGCAGCATGGCGGGTGACATCGCTGCCGGCATGTTCTATGGCATAGAGAGTCTTGCCGAAGGCTTCAGCCTTCTGCTGTCCGTCGTTCAGGTGTACGGTGACACTGTCGGGGTAGATGTCGGCAAGCACCCCCTTGTAGAGTATGGCGCGGGTGATGTCGGGCTGTTCATCCTTCCCGTAGGCATAGACATATACCATGTCACCCCGTCGGAAGTCGGGCATGAAGTCTTCACCCTGGTCTGGCAGGTCGAAGACGAGCGTGTCATAGCCGTTGTAGGTAGAGCTCTTCCTCATGTCACTGATGGTCAGTCCTGTGAAGATGCACCCCATCTCCCTTTTCTCGGCTAACGGCATGCGCCAGAGGTCGGCGTTGCATGTCTGCATCATGACTCCCCTCGCTCCCTTCCTCTCTTCTTCTCCCGTTCCCTTTCCCTTTCTTTCTTCCTCCCACACCGTCTCTCCCGTTTTCGCCACGATCATTTCACGAACCACAAACGTCATCATTTGTTCAAAATACGCCCGTTCCATCGAAGAAAGTTCGTGCAAGGGTTGCAGCAGTGCCTGTAGTCGTGGCAGCTCATATCGCTGGAAGAACGTGTCGCCCATGCTGTCGCCAGCCAGTGTCTCTGGTGTCAGCTGGTCCATGATGCTGCCAAAGCCGTCCTGAGCTATCTTATATAATAAGGTGACCACCTCGTCGCGGAACCTCAGCGCCTCGTCTGTGAGCTTGCGGTTGCGGTCGGCGTCGATATGTCGCAGTCCGTCAGGCAGGGGAAACTTCGAGTAGAGCAGTTGGATGTCTATATCCTTGGTGTCGATTCCGAAGTTGGTAGCGAGGACGTCATAGTAGAGCAGCGCCTGCACGTAGTGCTTCTGCGGACAGATGTTCTTTCCCGACTTCTGCTCAACGAGCAGGCGGAAGTCATCGGTCATCAGGTCTACACGACCTTGCAGTCCCAGTTGCGGACAGACAAACGATGGCTCCAGCAGAGGAAGGACTCTCGTTTCCTGCCCCCACACGTTCTTCACTACGGCCTGGATGTGAGCAGCTTGCCGTTGCGCATCCTGCTTGAAGCGGTTGGCATCGAAGTCCTCACAGGTGACATATTCCAATGCCTTCTCGCGGAAGTTGTTGCGGAAGGTGTCAGCAATGTGATAGTCTGTGTGGTTGATGATGTCGTCCAGGGCGCTGCCGGCAAAGTTACCGAGCAGCGTGTGATAGGTGTTCACCCGCGGCTTCATCATGTTGACGATGTAGAGCAGTGGGTGGTGGCCGAAGCCTTCAAAGCAGTTGGCAACGGCAGAGATGTCCAGTAGAAAGTCGCGATGATAGATTTCCAATTATCAATTATCAATTATCAATTGTCAATTGTCAATTGTTCACTGTCCTCCGAGCCTGTCGAAGAAGGTGATGACCTCTTCGAACGTCTTCAGTTCGTCCTTGCCTATGGGAAGTACGGTGCCGAGGAATTGTTCTTCGATGGCTTCCACCTTGTCGGGAGAGGTGATCAGGTAGTCGGCGTTGACCAGTCCTGGCTGGTTGGTATAGACGATATGGTTCCATGCCGGCACGTTGATGTGTTCTTCTGCCCATGCCTGCACCTCCTTCATCCTGTCGGGACGAGCTGTCGGAGCAGCGGCAAGGATGTAGACGTCGTAGTTCTCTATCAGCAACTCGTACGCCTTGCGCATGCTTGACACGGGATTCATGTAGCTGTCGTGCATCACGTCGTAGTCGATGACCACTCGTCTGCGCTCCCTTCCTTCCTGTCGGTCGTCAATCCATCGTATGACAGGAATGATATAGTGGAGCAGCACCTTGTCGTTCAGCCGGTGTTCGCCGTGGAAGTGGATGGCGTTAGGGTAGTGGTCGAGGAAGAGGTCGTAGGTATGCACCACCTGGTCGTTGTCGCCGAAGAGTCCGAAGACGCGGCGGCGCTCCTCGTTGTCGATACCTTGGAAGCACAGCTCCGTGGCCTCCTTGTATTCCTTCACCATCGCTTTGGTCACGATAAACTCCTGTACCCCGTCCTGCCGCGGGTTCTGGAACGTCTGCTTACCCGTCAGTCCGTGTTCGTGCATGGTGTCGCCCATCTGTAGGGCTGGGTTCACGCAGATGCGGTCGAAGCCGTTCAGCTGCTCCGTATACATCCCTCCCATCGACGTTCCGATGATCAGGTCGGGCCGTTCAGCTGCTACCGTCGTGTGCAGCAACTCCAGCGCCTCTGCCGGATGGATGGGCAGGTCGGGGCTGAGCACGGTAGCCTGCGGCATCAGCGTGCGCAGCGCCTGTGCCGTATGTGTGCTTCCGGCAGAGCCGAAGCCGTGTACGTAGAGTAACTTCTTGCCCGCCATCAGGCTTGGGAATGTCTTCTGAAACGCTAAATTACTCGTCATCTCGATTGCTTTTGTTATTATTTATAGCTTCTATAGTTTCTATAGTTTCTATAGCGTCTACCTGATGAACAGCAGTTCGCGGTACTTCGGCAGCGTCCAGAGCTCGTCGGCGACGGTCAGCTCCAGGCGGTCTATGTGATAGCGGATTTCATCCATCTTCGGAGCCACCGTGTCGTGGTAGGCGATAGCCTTCTCGCGTTCGCTCTCGATGCGGTTGGCGACCTTGCGGGCTTCCACCAGTTCCTCCACCTTGCGTTCGATGTTCTGTGTGCGTTCAGCTATCTCACGGATGATCTTGACGTTGCGTGAGCAGTACTTGTCAGCCTCTTCTGCGGGGAAGATGTCGCGCATGGAGCTGACGTTGCGTGCCAGCCGGCTCTGATAGTGTGTGGCAACAGGGATGATATGGTTCATTGAGAGGTCGCCAAGTACACGTGCCTCTATCTGTATCTTCTTTGTGTACGTTTCCCATTTCACCTCGTTGCGTGCCTCCAGCTCCTTGCGGTTCATGACGTTCAGGCTCTCAAACATGCGGATGGTGTCGTCGTCTAAGTAGCGGTCGAAGACCAGGGGGCACGACTTCTCGACATCCAGTCCGCGTCGTGTAGCCTCTTCCACCCACTCGTCGCTGTAACCGTTGCCGTCGAAGTGTATGGGTTTGCAGGTCTTGATATCTTCGCGGATGACTTCAATGATGGCTCTCGTCTGGTCTTCGCCCTTGGCAATGAGGGCATCCACGCGTTTCTTGAAATCGACAAGAGCCTCTGCCACGGCACTGTTCAGGGCAATCATCGCGCTGGCACAGTTGGCTTCAGAGCCTACGGCACGGAACTCAAACCTGTTGCCTGTGAAGGCAAAGGGGCTGGTGCGGTTGCGGTCGGTGTTGTCGATGAGCAGTTCGGGTATCTCCGGGATGTCCAGCTCCATCTTCTGTTTGCCGGCAACGGTGAAGAGGTCGTCCTTGTCGGCCTTCTCGATGTGCTCCAGCAGTTCGCTGACCTGCTTGCCGAGGAACGAGGAGATGATGGCGGGAGGAGCCTCGTTTGCACCCAGACGGTGGGCGTTGGTGGCACTCATGATGCTCGCCTTCAGGAGTCCGTTGTGGCGGTAGACGCCCATCAGGGTCTCTACGATGAAGGTGACGAAGCGAAGGTTCTGTTCCGGTGTCTTGCCGGGGGCATGGAGCAGCACGCCCGTGTCGGTGGCAAGGCTCCAGTTGTTGTGCTTGCCGGAGCCGTTGACGCCGTCGAAAGGCTTCTCATGGAGCAGGGCACGGAACCCGTGTTTGCGTGCCACCTTCTTCAGCAGCGACATGAACAGCATGTTATGGTCGATGGCGAGGTTCATCTCTTCGTAGATGGGAGCCAGCTCAAACTGGTTGGGCGCCACCTCGTTGTGGCGTGTCTTGCAGGGGATGCCCAGCTCCAGTGCCTGCACCTCCAGGTCTTTCATGAACGCCTGAACGCGGTCGGGGATGATGCCGAAGTAATGGTCGTCCATCTGCTGGTTCTTGGCAGAGTCGTGCCCCATCAGTGTACGGCCCGTCAACATCAGGTCGGGGCGTGCCGAGTACAGGCTCTCGTCGACGAGGAAGTACTCCTGTTCCCAGCCCAGGTTGGTGATGACCTTCTTCACGCCGGGGTCGAAGTATCGTGCTACTGCCGTTGCCGCCTCGTCGACAGCATGGATGGCACGCTTCAGCGGTGCCTTGTAGTCGAGGGCTTCTCCCGTATACGAAATGAAGATAGTCGGAATACAGAGTGTGTCGTCGATGATGAATACCGGCGAGGTGGGGTCCCATGCCGAGTAGCCGCGTGCCTCGAAGGTGGCACGTATGCCGCCGTTGGGGAACGACGAGGCGTCAGGTTCCTGTTGTACCAGCAGCTTACCGCTGAACTCCTCAATCATGCCACCCTTGCCGTCGTGCTCGATGAAGGCGTCATGCTTCTCGGCGGTGCCCTCCGTGAGGGGCTGGAACCAGTGGGTGTAGTGGGTGACGCCGTTCTCGTCAGCCCATTGCTTCATGCCCTTGGCTACGGCATCGGCGATGGAGCGGTCGAGTGGGGCACCGTTGTCGATGACATCGATGAGTTTCTCGTACACGTCGCGTTGCAGGTACTTGTACATCTTTGCCCGTGTGAACACGTTCTTGGCAAAGAACTCCGACGGGCGTTCGGTGGGTTCTGCTACCTCAAGCGGCTTCTTCTTGAAAGCCTCTTCTACAACTTGGAATCTTAAATTGGCCATATCTTTATGTTACGTTTTTATCTTTATCTGAAGTTATGCCGCTGTGCGGCGAAAGACGGGGACAGCCTTCCTCCCCTCCCTTCAGGGAGCTGTCGGGGCAGGGTTTTCCATCATCTGCTTCATGTCGTTCTCTTTCTCCATGACATCACTCTCCACACGGTTGGCGTTGCTCTTCACCTTCACCTTTTGGTTGCCAAACTTATATGTGATGCTGAGCGTGAAGCTGGCGACGGGAACGTGCATCTTCTGCATGTTGGTGAAGTCCTTGCCTTGGCTGTAGCTGTCGAAGTGGAAGCAGCCGCCCTTGCGCAGACCGGTCACACCCTGTACGGCAACGCTGAGCTTGTCTTGCAGGAACGACTTCGTGAGGCTTCCCATGAGCATGTTGAAGCCTGAAGTCCATCCTTGCAGGGTGTATTTCTTGCTGTTGGTGATGAAGAATGTGCCGAGTTTCAGGTCCCAGGGCAGCGTCTGTTGTATGCCCACCATCGCGTTGGCTTGCCATCCGTGGTTCCTTGCGTCGAGCTGACTGCTGCGCAAGTCGTTGTAGCCCACTCCTCCATTGAAGAACAGGCGGGTCTTCTTGCTCACCATTCCGGCAGCATACAGGCTGATGCTGGTCATGCTTCGCTTCACGATGTTGCCGTAAGTCGTGTTGAGCAGTCCATCTTCGAAGAACGAATACTGCTCTATGCCGTTGTTGGTGAGCGTCTGCTTGATGTTCAGGTTACCCATGAGGAAGGGGGTGAAGAAGTTGAACACCAGTCCGATGTTATGGGTCTTTTCTACGTCGAGGTCGGGATTGCCGTATTTGATGGCTGTCGCCGACGAGCGGTCGACGTATGGATTCAGGTAGCCGATGCCGGGACGTGAGATACGCATGTTGTAGGTCAGCCCGATGTTGGCAAAGGGCAGTGGCTTGTATGACAGGCTTGCCGACGGCACCAGGTTGCCATAGCGTTTCGAGAAGTTCTCGCCGTTGCCCAGTTCGTATTCCACCTGCTGCCAGGTGTATTCATAGCGCAGTCCTGCCTTGGCACCAAACTTACCGTATTTCCCCTCATACTCGGCATATCCGGCAAGGATGTTGTTCTTGTTGTCGTACTTCATGCTCAGCAGCGGGTTGTATTCATAGTCGCTGCCGTTCTTGCGGTAGTAGCGCGAGTCGCTGTTGTTGTTGCGTGCGGTGTACTTGGCGCCGGCGCTCAGCGTGTGGTTCTTGCCCAGCGGGGTGGTGTAGTCGGCCTGTACGACGTGTTCGCGTGTCTTCTCGTCGGAGAGCGAGTGGCGGTCTTGAAGGTTGACATAGTCAGGAACGTCGGCGGGGTCGTAGGAGTTCCAGTTGTCGTTGGTGTTGGGACTCAGCGCAAACTGGTAGATCAGGGAGACGGAACTGGTGCGTGCCTTGTTCAGGAACCGCTGGTAGTCGGCACTGACGTTGATGGACGTGTTCTTTGCCGACGTGCTCATGTGTTCGCCAAAGCTGAAGCCGGTGCCGTAGATGCCGCCCCTCATCGTTGTCAGCGGGTCGCCGCTGTTCTTCTGGCTGAAGCGGTGGAAGCTGAACGTCGCATTCACCGTAGACATGCTGTCCAGCTCATAGCCCAGGTTGACGTTGGCCATAGAGAACGGCATGCGGGTTTTACTCTCCAGCTGGTAGTTCGTGGCTGAGGTGCCGGCATCGCTGAACTGCTGGCGCTCGGTGTCTATCTGCGTGCCGTTAGTCCTCCCGTTGTGTATCATCGCATTGGCAGAAAACGAGAACCTGCCATGCTGTCCGTTCAGGAAGGCACCTGCACCTTGCTGCTTGTTGCCGGCAGTGAGGCGCACGTTGCCGCTGATGCCGTCGATGGATGCCTGCTGGCCGTTGGCTCCCATGCCTGCCATCACGATGTTCAGCACACCGGCTGCTCCTTCTGCATCGTATCTGGCACCGGGATTGGTAATCACCTCTATGTTCTTCACCATCGAGGCAGGCATGGCACGGAATATCTGCGACGCATTGTTGTTGAACATCACGTTGGGCTTGCCGTTCACATACACCTTGAACGAACTGCTGCCGTTCACCGTGATGTTGTCCTGACCATCTACCGTC
>DEWO01000091.1:0-685 GCA_002363695.1 Prevotella sp. UBA3208 | reverse complement strand
CCATCGGCACCTTGCGCAACATGTCCAGTACCGTTGCCGACTTGGCGTCTACGTCCTCCTCAACGCTGTACGACATCTTGTCCGTATCCATCGTCACCAGCGGTTTCTGTGCAACCACCTCCACACCTTCAAGCTGCTTGGCGTCGTCAACGACATAGAGCGTACCCAGGTCTATCGTCGCCTTGCCGTCAAGTGTCAGCGTGCGGACGATGTCCTTGCGCCCCATCGAACTGATATGTATCGTATAGTTGCCCTTGCCCGTCACCTTCTGGTTGATTTTGCCGTTGCTGTCGCTCACCGACATCGCAACGGCGTTCTTCTTGTTGTTGCCTTTATACACACGAACTGTAGCGTATGGCTCCGACTCCTTGGTGAGCGAGTCTGTCAATACAGCCTTGATGACCGTCGTCTGTGCCAAGACAACCTGTGACGTCAGCAGGAAAACAAGCGTCAGGACTACTCTCATCCGTTTCATTGTGTTGTTTTTAAAAAATTTGGGGACAAAGGTACGATTAAGCGAGCGAAATACAAAATGAAAGCTTGCTTTTATTTGTATTTCCGAGCGTAAGTACCTTCGGCGAAGCCAAAGGTAGTGCAAATCGAGAGAAATACAAAGAATTTATTCTTTTATTTCCGAGATGCAGCCTACCTTCGGCGAAGCCAAAGATACTGTTTTGTTTTCAAA
>DEWO01000147.1:2528-9636 GCA_002363695.1 Prevotella sp. UBA3208 | reverse complement strand
GCCGAAGTCCACCCCTTGGGGGAAATACATCGGTGTGTCGCAGTGGCTGTCGAGGGTCAGCACCCGCTGATGCAGGTCGCAAGCCTCCCGATAGCCGGCAGCCTGGCTGACCAGCCAGCGGAAGATGGGCTGTCCGTCTTCGGCAGGAAGACACTCAGGATGCCACTGTACGCCCATGATGCTCTTGTACTCACGGCTCTCCATGGCCTCGATGAAGCCATCAGCCGAACGGGCTGTCACCCAGAAGCGCTCGCCGGGCTCTGCCACCACCTGGTGATGCAAGGAGTTGACGTATAAAGTTGACAGTTGGGTGGAGTCCTTATAGATATGATATAGGATGGAGTCTGGGGCGAGGGTGACGCTATGGGTTGCTTCTGAACGGTCTGCATCCTGTGAGTGCTTGACCTGGGCCACGTCGGAGATGTCCTGACGGACCTTTCCACCCAGCGCCATGGCCAGCGTCTGGATGCCCCGGCAGATGCCTAACATCGGCAGCTGACGGTTGTAGGCCAGCCGCGTAATCAGCAATTCCGGCAGGTCGCGCTCGGCATTGATGCCTCCGAGCCGAGGCGACGGTTCCTCGCCCGCATAGAGCGGGTTAATATCAGCGCCTCCGCTCAGCAACAAGCCGTCCAGGCGGTCCAACGTATTGATGACAGCCTCCACATCGTTCAGCGGCGGAATGACAACAGGCACACCGCCTGCCTGCCAGATGGACTTATAGTAACCCTCACCCAGTTTGCAGTTCTGCTCGCCGTAATTGCCCGTAATGCCTATGAGCGGCCCGCGGGAAGCCTCAGGGAATGACTGATAGGTAGTCGCCAGACGCGACTGCCAGTCGAAGCGGTTTGCCATAGTACTATTCGTCTAAAGTTACCGGAATCTCGCGCTTGATGCTCTGCTCCAGCGAGATGAGCGTCTCTGTGGCCACCACGCCGGGAATATCCTGGAGGCGTCCGTTCAGCAGGTGCATCAGCTGTTCGTTGTCGCGGGCGTAAAGCTTCACCATCATGGTGTAAGGGCCCGTCGTGAAGTGGCACTCCACCACCTCAGGGATATGCTGCAGGCACTCCACCACGTCCTTATACATGTTGCCGCGTTCCAAGGTAATACCGACATAGGTACAAGTGGAGTATCCCAGGCTCTTCGGATTGACATCAAAGCCACTACCCATGATGACATTCCCCTCTATCAGGTGCTGTACGCGCTGATGGATGGCCGCACGTGACACATTGCACTCGGCAGCCACATCCTTAAAGGGAATACGTGCATTCTTCGACAAGATACTTAGTATCTTCTTATCAAGATTGTCAATTTTTTCCATGTTTCCTGTTGATAGTTTACAATTTGTAAGCAAAAGTACGTATTTTAATTGAAACCTGCAACTTTTCAGGCGAAAATCTTTATTTTTGCTTGCGAATGAGCGTCAATCCGTCACGTAATGGCAGGATAACCTGCTCTACGCGGCTGTCGTTCATGACATAGTCGTTGAAGGTCTCAATGCCGCGTGTCTGCGGGTCGCGGTCGTAGTGACTGTCTACCACATGGCCGTCCCACAGCGTATTGTCCGCCAGGATAAAGCCCCCCGGCCGCAATAGCGACAAGGCCATCTCGTAGGTTTCGCGATAGGTACGCTTGTCACCGTCAATGAAAGCCATGTCGAAGGTAATGCCTAACTTGGGCGCCTCGGTGATGGCGTCGCCCACGATGAAGCGAATCTTGTCGCTGACGGGCGACTGTTCTATCCAAGGGCGCGTAAAATCCTCCTGCTCGTCGTTGATTTCAAAGGTGTAGACCATGCCCCCTTCCTCCAGCCCCTCGGCCATGCAGATGGCCGAATAGCCGCTGAAGGTACCCACCTCGAGGATGTTAGTGGGACGTATCATGCTGACCAACATCTTCAGCAGACGGCCTTGCAGATGCCCCGAGGCCATGCGCCCATGCAACATATGGATATTGGTAGCCCGCCAGAGCCGATACAGGTAGTCGGGCTCCGGAGCGATGTGACTTTCGATATACTCGTCGAGGGTCATCCCTTGAGCGCTTCAACAGCTAAGCGATAGGAGTCCAGGCCGAAGCCACAGATAACCCCCTTGCAGGCAGCAGAGATGAACGAATGGTGACGGAACTCCTCACGCTGGTGCACATTGGAGATATGCACCTCGATGACGGGGCACTTCAGCGAACGGATGCAGTCGTGCAGGGCTACCGACGTATGGGTATAGGCTCCGGCATTGAGCACGATACCATCATAGCTGAAGCCCACCTCCTGCATCTTGTTAATGAGTTCTCCCTCGATATTGCTCTGATAGTAGGCTATCTCAATATCGGGATAACGTGCCTGCAACTGGGGCAGATACTGGTCAAAAGACGACGAACCGTAGATGCCCGGCTCGCGGGTGCCAAGCAGGTTCAGATTAGGACCGTTGATAATCTGGATTTTCATTATTCAAATTTTTTTTGTACCTTTGCAACGGCGCAAAGGTACGAAATAAAATGGAAACGGACAAGAAAAGCCAGGCAAATATCGTTCGAGCCTACCAAAGATACTTGAAATTGCAGCGCGGCTACTCAGCCAACACGCTGGATGCCTACCGCCACGACTTGGACAAGCTGCTCAGCTACATGAAACAGGAAGGCAAGGACGTGCTGGAGGTACAGTTACCCGACCTGCAGCACTTTGCTGCCGGGCTGCACGACATCGGCATCCATCCACGCTCACAGTGCCGCATCCTGAGCGGCGTACGCTCCTTCTACCGCTTCCTGCAGTTAGACGGCTATCGCGACGACGACCCTTCCGAACTGTTGGAATCGCCTGTCTTAGGCGAACACCTGCCCGAGGTGCTGTCGGCAGAAGAGGTGGATGCGCTGGAAAACAGCATTGACCTCAGCAAATGGGAAGGGCATCGCAACAGGGCCATCATCGAGGTGCTGTTCTCGTGCGGACTGCGCGTCAGCGAGCTGGTGCACCTGAAAATCAGCAATCTCTACCTCAACGAGCAATACATCCGCGTCTTCGGCAAAGGCTCCAAGGAGCGACTCGTCCCTATTTCGCCCAAGGCCATCAAGGAACTGAAGAACTGGTTTATAGACCGTAACCTCATGAATATCAAGCCCGGCGAAGAGGACTATGTCTTCCTGAACCGTCGCGGAGCGCACCTGACACGCGTCATGATACTCATCATGATTAAGCGACAGGCCACCGAAGCCGGCATCACCAAGACCATCTCGCCCCATACCCTGCGCCACTCGTTTGCCACAGCCCTGTTAGAAGGCGGTGCCGACCTACGTGCCATCCAGGCCATGTTAGGCCATGAGAGCATCGGCACCACGGAGATTTACACCCACATAGATATGTCCACCCTCAGACAGGAAATCCTGGAGCACCATCCCAGAAACAAAAAGAGGCGGCCGTAGCCACCTCTCTTGATATGAGTATGCTTACTTCTGCTCACCGCCGCCGCCAAGGGCGATATAGAGAGCGATGACTGCTTCGGAAGCATCGTACATGTTCATAGCCTCCTCAAGTTGTGCATTAAGCAGCGACTCCTGGGCTCTTAGCACTTCAATGTAGTTGGCCTTACCATTGTCCATCAGCTCATGCGTGCCCGTATAAGCCTCATGGAGCACCTGTACCTGACGCTGATAGAAGGTATGTTTCTCGCGGGCTGCCATGCAGTCAGCCATGGCCTCGTTGACCTGGTTGCCGGCATTGATGACCGTCTGCACGTACTTCTTCTGCAGGTCTTCCTCGGTGAGTTGGGCAATCTTCTTATTGGCAATGAGCTTACCACGGGCGAAGATGGGCTGCGTGAGCGATGCCACAGCACTCAGCAGCAACTTACCCGGATTGACAATGGCACCGCCGGCATCATTGGTCCATCCGGCAGAGCCACTGAGCGTAATGCCGGGATAGAAGGCAGAACGAGCGGCCTGGGTGTTGTAGAAAGCCTCCTCCATGGCGTGGTTGGCCATGCGGATGTCCGGACGGTTCTCCAGCATCTGAGCCGGTACACCCAGCTTCAGGTACTTGGTGTCGAACATACGCTGTGCGGCATCGCCCTCTGCCTCGGCATGATGCAGGGCAGAGCTGCCCCACTCCTGACGATTGATGTGCTGTGGGGTCACGCCCATCAGCTGGCAGATGGCATTCTCGACCGAGCGGATGTAGCGACGGGTATCGACCATCTGCGTCTTCACACTCAGGTAGGATGCCTCCATCTGGTTGACAGCGGTACTATAGGCCTTGCCGTTCTCCCAAAGCGACTTCTCAGTCTCAAGCGACTTATTCCAAAGGCTGTCCGTCATGGTGAGAATCTCCAGCTGGCGGTCCAGCACTTGCAGCAGGAAATACTGTTGGGCAGTAGTAGAAATGAGGTTAGCCCGTACGGCCTCCTGTTGCATCTGGGCCTGCAGGAGCACGGCCTTGGCTGCACGTTTCTTATTGGTGATGCTACCGAAGACGTCAACATCCCACGACAGCTGCAACGGCAGGTTGTAGGTCTTCGTTGCCTTGCTATTGTCAAAGCTTGCGATGGTTCCTGACGGCGAGAAGAAAAGCGACGGCAGGTAAGCCAAACGTGCAGCCTTCAACGAAGCCTCACTTTTCTCTACGGCAATGCGTGCCGAGTTGAGGTCGGTATTGTTGGCCAACACCTGCTCGATGAGCTGCTGGAGCTGCGGGTCGGTGAAGAACTCACGCCACGACATCTGCGCGATAGATGTTTCGCCAGTGGCATTCTGAATGTCCTGCGTAGCACCAAAAGCATCGGCAGGAGCCTGTATCTTCTGCTCGTACTTATTATATATACCGCAGCCCGTGAGCAGAAGGCTCACGGCTGCAGCGATGATGATATTGCTTAATTTTTTCATGATGATCTGCGATATTTTGATATTTCGATGCTTCGAAGTTACGATATTTCGGTGTTTTCTGTCTTCATTTTCGGAGCGCCCTGGAACTTCTCATGCAGCTTCTGGAACACGATGAAGAAAGCCGGAACGACGAAGAGCAGGGCAACAGTACCGATGCTCATACCTCCGATGACACCGAGGGCGAGGGCACGGTTGCCGTTGGCACCGGCGCCACCCGTTATCACGAGGGGAATCATACCGATGATCATCGTGGCCACCGTCATCAGGATGGGGCGCAGACGCTCCTTGCAGGCCTCGAAGGCGGCATCGCGGATGCTCAAGCCCTGGGCGCGTCGCTCGGTGGCGAACTCGGTAATCAGGATGGCCGTCTTGGCCAGCAGACCGATCAGCATGATGACACCCGTCTGCAGATAGATGTTATTGTCCATGCCGGGAATACCCTGCGTATAGCCTAAGTAAGCAAACACGAAGGCACCCATCAGTCCGAACGGCACGCTGAACAGCACGGCCCACGGTGTGAACCACGAGTTGTAGAGCGAAGCCAGGATGAGGTAGATCAGGATGGCGCAGACGAGGTAGATGAGGGCCGTGGCATTGGAGCCGGCTGTCTCCTCCAACTCGCGCGACATGCCGCTATACTCATAGGTAGCAGTTTTGGGCATCTCCTTTTCGAACACCTCGGCAATGACCTTGTGGACGTCGCCTTCGGTATAGCCGCTACCAGGCTTCACATAGCAGGTGATACTCTGGAAGAGGTTGAAGTGCTCGATGTTCGACGGGCCGACAATCTCTTTCAGCGAGACGAACTGAGAGATGGGGGTCATCTTGCCATCCTTCACCTGCATGAAGATGTTCTGCAGGGCCTGCGGGTCGAGGCGGTATTCTGGCGACGAGGCAGCCATGATGCGGTAGACCTTACCGAACTGGTTGAAGTTGCCAATGTAAGCACCGCCGCAGTAAGCACCGAGGGTGTTAAGCACATCGGCAGGTGACACGCCGGCACGGTCGCACTGTGCAGGATCGACATCCACCTGATACTTCGGGAAGCGCTCTGAGTAGGTAGACATGGTAGAGCCGATCTCCGGCCGCTCAGCCAGCTTGGCCAAGAAATGTTCGGTCTGCTTGGCAAACTCCGACAGGTCGCCAGCGGTGGGGTCTTCCACAACCAGGGGTATGTCGTTACTCGTTCCATAGCCGGGAATCTGAGGCATCTCGAAAGGAATCACCACCAGGTTCTTGATTTCCTGGCAGTCAAAATAGAAGCGATAATAGACCGCCTGCAGGTAGTGGTCGAAGCCCGGACGCTCGTCCCAGTTCTTCAGGCGTACCACCATCGTAGCGTAGTTGGAAGAGGCAGCCCCCGACATCATACCGTAGCCACAGGTCATGGAGAAGCTCTCCAGCTCGGGAATCTTCTTCACTTTCTCCTCCACCGGCTTTACCATCTCACGCGTCTGCTGCAGAGTAGCACCCTCAGGAGCCTGTATCTCTACCAGGAATACACCCTGATCCTCCTGAGGCACGAGACCCGAGGGCAGACTCTTCATGAAGAACACCAGCAGCACGGCGGCCAGCGCCAGCAAGCCCCATGCCAAAGCGGGGCGCTTCATGAACTTCTGCACGGCTCCGCTATACTTATTATATATAGCATTGTAGCTGGCCTCGTAGGCCTTCTTGGTATAGTAGTTCAGGCCCTTGCCTTCCTTCTTGCCTTCCGTGACGCGCATCATGATGGCTGTGAGGGCAGGACAGAGCGTCAGGGCCGAGATGCACGACAGACCGACTGACGAGGCGATGGTGACACCAAACTGGGTGAAGAACGTGCCCGACGTGCCCGGCATGAACATCACGGGCACGAACACGGCCATAAACACCAGCGTACACGAGACGACGGCCACCGACACCTCGTTCATGGCCTGACGGGTGGCCTCGCGGGCATCGCTGATGCCGCCCTCCATCTTCGCCATGACGGCCTCCACCACCACGATGGCATCGTCCACCACCGTACCGATGGCGAGCACCAGTGCGAACAGCGTCAGGATGTTGAGCGAGAAGCCTGCCAGCGACACGACGGCGAAGGTGCCCAGCAGCGACACGATGATCGAGATAGAGGGGATAATGGTAGCCTTGAAGTTCTGCAGGAAGAAGTACACCACAAGCACCACCAGGATGATGGCGATGACGAGTGTCTCCACCACATTGTGGATAGCAGCGAAGAGGAAGTCGTCGCTGGTCA
>DEWO01000147.1:1786-2476 GCA_002363695.1 Prevotella sp. UBA3208 | reverse complement strand
CATCATGGTGACGAACTCCAGTCCGTCGGGCATCGACCTCTTAGCCTCCTCAAACGTCTTGTTGATGGCGGCATTCACCTGGGTGGCGTTGGCGCCAGGTGCGGCGAATACGATGAAGAGGGCACCTGGCTTGTCCTGGATGTTCGACGTGAAGTTGTAGCTCATGGCACCAATCTCCACTTCAGCCACATCGCTCAGATGCAATATGCCGCCACCGCTCGTGCGCAGCACGATGTTGTTGAATTCCTCGACGGTCTTCAGCGTACCCTTGTACTGCATGGAGTACTGGTAGGAGTTCGCCGACAGTTCACCCAGCGTACCCACAGCCGCCACGAAGCTCTGTCCGCCGATGGCAGCAAACACGTCGTTAGGCGTCAGGCCGTACTGTGCCATCACATCAGGCTTCAGCCAGATGCGCAGGGCGTAGGTGTTACCCAGGCTCTGCACGTTACCCACGCCGGTGATACGCATCAGTTTCGGCTTGATGTTGATATCCACATAGTTCGACACAAAGTCCTCGTCGTATTTGCCGTCGGCACTCTTCACGGCGAAGATCTGCAGGATGTTGTTCTGGCGCTTCTCCACCTTCACACCTACCTTGTTCACGTCGGCAGGCAGCAGTGCCTGGGCACGGGTGACACGGTTCTGCACGTTCACCGTCGCCATGTCGGGGTCGGTGCCCTGCTTGAA
>DEWO01000147.1:0-1672 GCA_002363695.1 Prevotella sp. UBA3208 | reverse complement strand
CATGTCGTTCACACCGTTGATGGCCTCTTCGAGAGGCTGGATGACCGATGTCATGACCGTCTTCTCGTCGGCACCGGTATAACTGGTGGTGACCGAAACCGTGGGCGGCGCAATGTCCGGATACTGCTCAACCGGCAGCGTGCTCATGCAGATATAGCCCACCAGTGCTATCACAATCGAGATGGCACATGCCATCACGTATTTATTGATAAAGATATTGTTTTTCATATTTCGAAATATCGATATTACGTTATAACGAAATTACTCCTCACTTTTCGCTTCTGCCTTGGCACCGCCGGCGAACAGCACCTTCTGGCCCTCCATGACGTTGTTGGCACCGGTGGTCACAATCTGGTCGCCCTCGTTCAGACCGCTGGTTACGATGAAGTCCTTGCCGTTGCCGGTATCAGCCGTCGTCACTTCGACAGCCGTTGCCGTGCTGTCGGCCTGTACCTTATAGACCTGCGACTTGTCCTGGAGGCGAACCACAGCATACTGAGGAACGACTATGACGCCCTTCTCTGCGAACGGCATGACGATGGTGCCCTGGATGCCGGAGTACAAATGGCCGTCGGGGTTGGGGAACGACACCTTACTGGTCAGCGAACCGGTCTCAGCATTGACGACACCCGTCAGGCTGACGACACGACCCTTGTGCGGATATTCCGTACCGTTCTTCATGATGAACGTTGCTGCAGGCAGCTTGGCAATGTAGTCGTCCACCTCGTCGGCTTTCATACCTTGCTGCACCATGCTCTCAACAACGGCCTCCGTTACGGAGAACTCGGCATACATGGTGGTGTTGCCGCTCAGCATGGTCAGCTGGGTCATGGGGGACACCTGGTCACCGACACGCACGGGAATCTCACCGATGATACCCGACACGTTAGCCGTGATGGTGCAGAAACCGAGATTCACCTTGGCACGGTTGACGGCGGCACGGGCCTGAGCCACGGCTGCCTGTGCCTGCTTGTAGGCGTTCTCCGAATTGTTCAGCATATAGCTGCTCACAATCTTCTTGTCAAAGAGGTTCTTGTTAGACTCATACTCCAGCTTGGCTGAGTTCTCCTGAGCCAGTGCAGCCTGCAGATTGGCCTGAGCTGCCTCCAACTCCAACTGGGCATTGCGAGAATCGATGATGAAGAGCGCCTGTCCCTTCTTTACCTGCTGACCCTCGGTCACGCAAATCTTCATCAGCTGGCCGCTCACCTGTGGCGTCACGGTGACGTCGTTCTGGCCTTTCATCCTGGCACTGAACTTGTAAGGCAGTTCAATGTCCGACTTCTTCACTGTCATGGTTTCGAACGACGATTCTGTCACCTGGGGCATATCAATACCACACGAAGTCAACCCGACTGTCACTGTGGCCATTGTCACAGCCCATGTCATCAAATTTCTCTTTTTCATTTTGTGCTATATTTTAATCTTTACTAATTTTGTTCGATAACTAACCAAACTGGCTACAAAATTAAATGTTTTTTTTCAAAACACCTAACTTTTAGGACTTTTTTTAAAAATTCCGACCTAACTCTGACCTAACTCCGACCCAACTCCGTACAAAAGACCTCCGAAAGGTCTCCGAAAGACCTCCAATTCAACTCCGCTTTTGCCCCATTCTACCCAAGCCTTTCCTTCGCCCTTCCTCCCACTGTTGTCCGATTGTTGTCCGATT
>DEWO01000041.1 GCA_002363695.1 Prevotella sp. UBA3208 | reverse complement strand
CCCCAACGAGCCCACCATCTTCCCCCAAGGCTTCCGTGAAGCGCTTTTTGAGCTCGTTATCAAACCGTAAAAAACAACAGCGGGAGCTCCACCATGGAGTTCCCGCTATTTTTTCAGAAAAATGCTTAATAATTTGTATATTTGAATATTTAATATTACTTTTGCAGCAAAAAAAGATAATTATCTTGCGAAATGATTCCCCTGCTATCGTGTTAGAGCTATAATACGATCAAGATGCCGATACGGCCATCAACCAGATAAAACAAAAAAAACTACCCCGAGAGGGTAGTTCCATATACAAAAAATCTGCTGCTTGTCGGCATTAACTACGACAAACAGCAGAAATCTCACACTTGCAGAATCGAACGATTATAGTGTGATTCGTCGTGAAACCTACCTCGCCACCAATCCATACCTGAGCATTCATAGTAGCAGAAGGGAATGAGACAGACGGCGAAGATGCGCAAGGCACGGCAGCCCTCGGTGATCATGTCGCTCTCGTTGGCACCAAAGAGCATCACGATGCTCTCGGGCCATATCCATACGTAGATGCAGGTGATGGCCATCGCTACGGTAATGAAGTTGAACGACTTGCGCAGCACCAGCGTGAAAGCCTCGTTGTCGCCCCTGCCCACTTGGATGGAGCCCAGCGACTGGATAGTGCGGCAGACGCCTCCCAGGAACAGGTTGTATATCAGCAGCAGGTTCATGCAGAGGGCAAAGGCATAGATACCGGTACGTCCCAGGGATGACAATATGATTTTGTTGGATGCAAACATCAGTACCGTCAGACAGATGGAGGCGATGGCCAGCAGTGCGCCCTGCGAGATGATAGCGCCGAAAACCGGTTTCTGGCGCCCGCAAGCAAGATGCAGATGGTTCTCTTTGGAAAGGAAATGAACGGCCATCATGGCGATGCCCACAACGTGACCGATGAGGGCAGCCCATGCGCTGCCCTCAGAAATAGCAGAAAAGACGATAAGCAGGGGTAGCTATTTTCTATAGTCGGCCACAGAAGCCACTCTGATAGGACGGCGTTCGAGCACTGTGTAGTCCAATCCAATCTGTTTTAGTTCGCTGAGGAAAGCACTGAGATATACGTCGGTGGTGAAGAGCTGCATGAAGCTGATGCAGCACGTGCCGTTGATGGCACTGATCTCTGCACCCAGGGCATGAGTGGAATAGACCTCGGTGTACATCTCGCGGATGTAATGCTCAGATGCACCGAAGTTGGCCTTGCCTACGTAGCTGATGAAACAGGAGGTCATCGTCTGGGTGCGCTGTGTCAGTCCTTTCATGGCCTCATGGCGTGCTGCCAAGGTGGGCATCTGGTCCACGCGGTCGGCGCCTTCCTTGCTCTGCCAGAATCGGGCGGTCATCGTGTCCGTATCGTTCTGCAGCAGGGTAATACCACGGAATGTGGTTTCCTGCGTTTCCAAATCAGAACGACGTATATCGTCAGTCAGTGCCAGAAACACCGCCGAGGTGATGCTCTGGCAAGCCTGCGGGGCATGGACGGCAGGCCGCTGGTTGGCACCCATCGTGACGACGGGCACCGCCTCCCCACTGTCGGGGTGCAACTGGTTGATGGCCCTCGCCATGAGCAGCGACATCAGCGTGGCGGGCGAGGTGTCGTTGCGGCGCACGTAGTCCATCAACTGCTGTTCGGCCACGAGAATGTTGATCACCTCGTATCGTTCCCGCAAAGGGCAGACGGTATCGGTGATGAGATTAATGGCCTTCGGAAGCGGTGGCACGGGCAATGCATGCAGTTCGGGCTTAGGCAGCGATGCAGGGTCTGTCCACTCGCTTTCATCGACCGCTTCTCCAACTATCCTAATCCCCTCGCTGCAGAGACTGGCATCGTATCGGCGACGGCAGTATTCATACATCAGCGTGCGCAACACGTTGTAGGCACCCGTGCCGTCCGTCAGTCCGTGAAAGAAGTCGATGGCTACACAGTCGTCCCAACAGGCGAAGGCCAACTGGTGGTAGTGCGATGCCTCGCCAAAGAGTTCTACCGGGTCCTGGCCTATGTTCAGCACCCATGGGGCCGGATTGTCGTCATACACATAATGCTCGTGTCCGTTCGCGTCGGTAGTCACACCCAGCCGCACGCTGTAGTAGGGATAGCGTGTCTGCGTCTGACGGAGTGCCTCCTGCATCATCGTCAGTTCTATGGCATCCTGCATCCTGACCGTCATGCGGCAGGTGTTGGGATGCTCGCGGTCTGTCCAATACAGAAACATCCGTTCCGAGATAACCGGTCTTTTCATCGTCTTTTATCTGCCTGTATTATTAAATAGTGTGGCAAAGTTAGTCATTTCTGATAAATATCGGAGAGAAATCCGTAACTTTAACTTTTGTTGGAGTTAAAATGTTTGTATTAGCGACGTGTTTCGTAGAAAATTAGTACCTTTGCAGCCATGAAACAAATGAAACTATGGATGCTGGCCACCCTCCTTACATCTTGTGGCCTGATGATGCTCAGTTCGTGTTCGAATGAAGACAACACAGATACGCCTCCAACGGACGAAGTGGAGTCACAACTGCAACGGATGACGCTGCGCGAAAAAGTGGGACAGATGTTCTATGTGCGCCCCGAATGTCTCGACACCACCATCCACTTCAACCGCTCCGGCGGTATTGACCAGAGTGTGGACGACCTCACCAAGATCAGGCTGCAGGCCGTCAACGAGATGATGCGGAAGGTGAATGAGAATTATCCCGTGGGTGGCGTCATACTCTATGCGCACAACATCGAGGACGAGGCACAACTCGCGCGCTTCATCCCTGAGATTCGTGCGCTGAAAGGCTCACCCCTACTGTGCATCGACGAGGAAGGCGGGCGTGTGGCTCGCATCGGACGCAACAGCAATTTCCATGTGAAGACCTATGAGTCGATGGGGGCCATCGGTGCTACTGGCGACCCGAAGAATGCCTACGAGTGCGGCAACACCATCGGCACCTATCTCCACCGCTACGGCTTCGATATTGACTTCGCCCCTGTGGCCGACGTGAACACCAATCCTGAGAATATCGTCATCGGTGCTCGTGCCTTCAGCGACAATCCTGAGATAGCCGCCCCGATGGTGACCAACTATCTGCAGGGACTGAAGGATGCCGGTCTTACGGGCTGCATCAAGCACTTCCCCGGTCACGGCGACACGAAGGCTGACACGCACTTCGGCTATGCCAGCTCACAGAAGACGTGGGAGGAGATGCTCTCGTGCGAAATGGTGACCTTCAAGGCCGGCATCCAGTGGGGGTGTCAACTCATTATGACGGCTCACATCAGTGCGCCCAACGTGACGGGCGCTGACATTCCTGCCACGATGTCGAGCGTCATCCTGCAAGACAAACTGCGCCGCGAACTGGGCTATCAGAACCTCATCATCACCGACGCGATGGAGATGGGAGCCATCACCCAGCAGTACACCAATGGCGAGGCTGCCGTGGGCTGTATCAAGGCTGGTGTAGACATCGTGCTCGGCCCGCAGGTGTTCACGGAGGCTTTCGACGCGGTAATCAAGGCAGTGGAAGCCGGTGAAATCACAGAGCAGCGCATTGACGAGAGCGTGCGTCGAATTCTGAAGCTGAAGCAGAGCATCAGGAAATAGGCAGCCCCCAGTCGG
>DEWO01000044.1 GCA_002363695.1 Prevotella sp. UBA3208 | reverse complement strand
CCCTCTATCTCAAAGAGCACGTTCAAGGGTGTAGCCGCCACGTTCTGGATTCCCGTAGGCAGCAAGTCGCTCTACAGCGCCAACAAAGACTGGAAGAAGCTCCCCACCAAGGAGCGTTCGTTAACTCCAACAACCATTATGTAATGACTGAGGTCCAAGATACCTTGGAGACTTGAAAAATGACACTATATCCAAAGATCATCATGGACGCGCTGGCTACGGTGACGTATGCCGGCACGAAGAAGAACCTGGTAGAGAGCGAGATGGTGGCTGACCAGCCTGCCATCAACGGCAACAAAGTAACGGTGGTGCTGGAGTTCCCACGCGACACGGATCCCTTCCTGAAATCGACGGTCAAGGCTGCCGAGGCTGCTATCAAGTACCACTGCAAGAAAGTTGCCGAGGCCGAAGGTGACCATACGGACGTCGAGGTAGAGATTGTGACCGAGTTCAAGTCGAAGCCACGGCCCGAAGTGGGCAAGATGCTGCCTGGGGTCAAGAACATCATTGCCGTCAGTTCGGGCAAGGGCGGAGTCGGAAAGTCTACCGTCTCAGCCAATCTTGCCATTGCACTGGCCCGGCTGGGCTATAAGGTAGGACTGCTCGACTGTGACATCTTCGGCCCCTCCATGCCTAAGATGTTCCATGTAGAGGACGAGCGTCCTTACGCCGTCAACGTGGACGGACGCGACCTCATCAATCCCATTGAGGCCTATGGCGTCAAGATGCTGTCGATAGGCTTCTTTGTCTCACCCGACACCGCAACGCTATGGCGCGGAGGCATGGCAACGAATGCGCTGAAGCAGCTGATTGCCGATGCCGACTGGGGCGAGCTGGACTACTTCATCCTCGACACGCCACCAGGAACCTCCGACATCCACCTGACGCTGCTTCAGACACTGGCCATTACAGGAGCCGTCATCGTCTCTACACCGCAGCAAGTAGCACTGGCCGATGCCCGCAAAGGCATTGACATGTATCGCAACGAGAAGGTCAACGTACCCATTCTGGGACTGGTAGAGAACATGGCGTGGTTTACGCCTGCCGAACTGCCTGAGAACCGCTACTACATCTTCGGCAAAGAAGGCTGCAAACAGCTGGCCCAGGAGATGCAGGTACCCCTACTCGCCCAGATACCATTGGTACAGAGCATCTGCGAAAGTGGTGATGCCGGAGAACCTGCCGCAACGAACAGTGAGACGGCTACTGGTTTGGCATTCATCAATCTGGCCCAGGCCGTGGTTACCGTTGTCAACCGACGTAATGCGGAACTGCCCAAGACAAAGATTGTGGGTGTGAAGTAAAACAAAAAAATGATAATACGGAAAAGAGGCTATTCAGTGATAGCCTCTTTTTCTTTGTCTGCATGACGTGCTTCGCGGTTATGTTTCAGGAACAGCAGACGCTCCAGGGCATATTGGCGGGCCTTGTATATCTGGAAGCGATAGACGCACAGCGTCAGTCCGAAATAGACAATAGCCTGCAGCCATAAACTACGGTACTCGGGCATGATGTCGTAGAAGTCGGCTCCCATGGAATTCAGACGAATATAGGCGCGAGCTCCAAAGGTTGAGGGGAAGAGCCACGACACACCCTGCCAATAGCTCGGGATATTGCTCTGAGGCCACGACGCACCAGTCATAAACAACAGGGGAACAGAAATGAAGACGACAAGCAGCATGACATTCTCACGATACTTCACCATACAGGATACCATCATTCCGAAGAAGATGCAAGCCAGCGTATAGGGAATCATCATCTGGACCAGCGACTGCCAGGTAGCCAACTGCGGGAAGTGGAACAGACGCGGCACGGCAGCCGACAGCCAGGCTCCCATCACCATGAATATCATCAGATAGCACATCGACTTGCCCAGCACGATGGGGAGCGTGTCCTGATAACGTGAGTCACTGGCAGGTATCAGCATTCGATAGGGATTCTCGTCGCGTGCCGTACCGGCCGACAGACCAATGCCCAACACCAGCGTCTGCTGCAGAATGAGCATCAACACAGCGGGCAATATGCCAGAGCCATAGCCTCCTGCCGGACTGAAGATAGGCACATCGTCGTAGTCCAAAGGCCGAGCAGCAATCACCTCCTCTCGACGGGTATAATGCCGGCCTAACTTCTTAGTCAGGCTACTTCCCATCTCCATGGACACTGACTGGGCTGTCTGGAAGATAGCCTTATAGGTCAGCATCAGACTCATGTCACAATAGACACTGATGACACCCTGCCTAAGGCCATAGGTATCACCTTCAAAATCCGAGGGTATCAGATAGACGCCTTTTACCAACTGACGACTTACCAGCGACTTGGCCTCGTCCAAATCCTGTGCATGGAACTTGACCTGAACATCGGGTGAAGCATCGCACATACGGATAAACTGGCGAGAGAGCTGCGAGTGAGACTGGTCTACTACGCAGACGGGCACTTCGCGCACGACCTCATTATTATATATCCACGAATACAATAGCGGATATACCAACGGCACCACGATAAAGAAGATGATGACTCCTTCATCCTTTACCACCTGTTGCATCTCTTTACGCCAGATGTAGCAGGCATCTTGCAGGCCTTGATATATATTATGGAATATAGACATAGGTGAGCATTGCATTCTTAATCTTCTTGATAACCAGCCAAGGCAACAACATAAAGGCTGCTAAGGCTACAAAATGGAACCACGCCTCGATGAGAGGGTAGCCATTGAACACACAAATCTGGAACATCATCCAGTAGTGGCGCAAGGGGAACAGCCACGACAGCGACTGCAAGGCGCCGTCCATGCCCATAACAGGAAAAGCTGAACCAGCCATGGAGATACTGAGCACAGCCCACAGTGACGAGACACTCATTGACATACGCAACGACGGCATCAAGCCGAAAGCAAAAATGCCAAACCCCTGTGACGCCAGCACCTGCATCAGCCCTAAGAGTACCAACAACCACGGACCGCCCTGATGCGGAAAACCGAGATGATAGAATACGTACCATTCATAGCCGAAGACGATGGCCAGCCAAATGATGGTCTGGGGCAGGAACTTACCCAACATGGCCAGGGTAATATTGCCTCCAGCCATCTCCAGCCACTGTTTGGAGGTATTGAACTTCAACTCCGTTCCCAACGAGTAAGTGGAAATCAGGAAAATGAACAACATGATGATTCCCGGCACCATGACGGTACTCAGGTAGACATTATAGTTCGACCAAGGATTAGCAATCTGGTGCAAGTCGATTTTGATGGGTTGCAAAACGGCCTGTATCTGCCTGTCTGTCAAACCTCTGGCCCTCATAGTGGCCTGTCCCACAGCAGCAGAGCCAAGGGTCGAAATGGTCTTCATGTCCTTCATGACCATCGAACCGGCAGCTATCGACGTGTACGTATAATAATATGAAACCTTGGGCTGACGGCTGGCCAATAATTTGTCTGTGGTACCCTTGGGAATATAGAGGAATCCGTAAATCTCGTTACGCTGAATGGCACGACGGGCCTCCGTGACACTCGGATACCTAGCCACCACCCGTGACATCTGAAAGCCGTCCAGACGCCTGACGAGTGAGCGCGAGGTTGCCGTATTGTCCAAATCCACTACGCCGACAGGCATTTCCGTAGGCAGTCCGTCATCCATGATAGAGGTAAAAAAGAAGATGACCAGCACGGGGAACAATACCATGCAGAAGCGATAAATGTGATTCTGGCGCAGAATCAGCAATTCTCGCATCATGATTTCGTAGACTACCCTCATTTTGTTCATCTGCCTCTTCCTCAAGCTTTATCCTTTATTTGACTATCAGGCTCATTCCTGGACGCAGGCCTTCAAACTTCTCTGTCGGACGAGCTTTTACCTCAAAGGTCTTCAAGTCATACTGACCATTGGCCTTGGTAGCTTTCCATACGGCGTACGAGCCCATGTCCTTCATATAGTAGACTTTCATCTCGACCTCCTTATTGAAAGCTGGAACAAAGGCCTTGAATGTCTTGCCGACCTCCAGTCCGTTCAACTGGTCTTCGCGCACGTTGAACGTGCCCCACAGGTCGCTCATGACAGCCACGCTCATGATGGGTGAGCCTGTGCCTACCAGTTCGCCGACCTTGGGGAAGATGTCTGTTACCTCACCTTCCATCTGGGCTATCTGCACCGTCTCGTGGATATACGAATTCACCTCCTGCACAGCACCTCTGGCACGCCCCACTTGGGCTGCAGCGGCCATTTTGTCTTCACGACGCGCACCGTTGCGGGCCATGTCATACTGGCTTTCGGCGGCTTTGCACTGAGCCTCCATGGCCTTGTAGCTGGCATATACTTCATCGCGTTTCTGAGCGCTGATGACACCCTCGTCAAAAAGCCGCTGGATGCGCTGATACGACTTCTCTGCTATCTCCAGTCCTGCCTTGGCTTGCTGCAACAGGTTATAGGCACCACGAATCTGTTCCTCACGGGCGCCGTTCTGGGCTTTCAGCTCCAATGCTGCCGCGGCATTCTCGGCACTCTGGGCCTGTTCCATCTTGGCCCGAACCTCTGGGGCATCCAGAATAGCCAATGTGTCACCGACCTTCACGTAGTCGCCTTCCTTCACCCGGATTTCGAGAATACGTCCGGGCACCTTACTCGACACACGATACTCACTCACTTCAACCTGTCCCTGAATAATCTCCGGGTCACGGCCTAAGGCGAAGAAACCTATCAAGGCCACAATGGCTACCACTGCTGCAAATCCGATGATTGCATACAGAATGTTGTTATGTTGGGTTTTTGCTGACATAATGCTTATTTCTTAATGTTTAATTATCAATGTTCAAAGTTCCCAGTGCCTTCTTCAGGTTCACCTGACTCAACTTGACGTCTATCTCAGCGTCAATCTTCTGCGACTGTGCTTGCAGCCAAGCGGTCTGGGCTTCCATCACGGTGGTTGACGAGATGACACCTTCACGGAATCCAAGATTAGCCGTACGCAGGTTCTCGTCGGCCTTCTGTGTGCTCGTTTGAGCCAAGGCGAGTTTCTTGTTAGCCTCGTCCACACGGAAGGCGCTCTGGTTCACCTGCAGCTCAATCTTCTCACGAGCATCGTCCATCTCAAGGCGGGCAATAGCAGTAGCCCCCTTCGACGCACGTACCTTGTAAGCTACATCGCCCCAGTTCCAAAGCGGGACACGTACCAGCACTCCGACGTTCCACACGCCAGCGAGCTTACGCTGGAATCCGTTGAACAGGTTCGGGTTTGACACGGCATAACCACCTGTCAGCAGCACCTGGGGCAGATTGCCTGCCTTCAGCATATTAGTAATCTGGTGGCTTATATCCACCATATTCTGCAACTGCTTCAGTTCCGGACGATTCTCTTTCACCTGCTCCATATTGACTACGAGCTCTTCCCTATTTGCTGAGAGGTCGTTGCTTTCTTCGTCAGCCAGCGTTACCTGCTCGTTAAGAGGCAGGCCACAGAGTTGACAGAGGAGCATACGCGACAGCACCAACCCGTCGTTCACCTTGGTCAGCGTCATTTCTGCTTCATTGACCTTCACAGCCACACTCAGTCCTTCCGAGCGCGTGGCAACACCTTCACGAATCATCTTCTGGACGTCACCATCCAATTTCTTAACCAAATCAAGGTAGGCCTCTGCCAACTTCTGTTTGTGACGCAAGGACACCACCTGCCAGTAGGTCTGATCAATGGTATACAATGTGAGTTGCCGCTTGGCTTCTGCCGAATTGGCTGCAAGCTCTTCGCCCAAGTCTGCCATCTTGTTCATGGCCACGATGGCACCGCCCATAAATACGGGTTGTGTCAGCATGACGGCTCCGGCAAACATGTTTCGCGTATCGGTATGAAAGGCATCGACGATGCCCTGTCCCAAACTATTGCCAATGCTCCCCAATGGTCCTATCACTGAGCCCATCTGCTGTTGCAATACCTCTGGCGTGATGCCCATCACGCCCAAAGCCTGCCAAGTACTCGGTGAAATCTGCCCCATAGTCTCCTTCACATGACCGCCAACATTTGTTGAGATGGTAGTCCCAAG
>DEWO01000066.1:4719-5569 GCA_002363695.1 Prevotella sp. UBA3208 | reverse complement strand
TCTCTTGTATTCCTTTGGTAATCGTCTCTACTAAACTTGTTGTTTGCTCCATTGAATGTCTTTACGTAATATAAATATGGAATGCAAAGATACACCTTATTATTGACAAAACGGCTTAAAATGTACTTTTTTTGCGATTTTTTATAAAAAACCTTCGATTTTTTTTGTTGTTTCAGAAAAAAGCGCTACCTTTGCACCCGCAAATGAGAGATTTGCTCCTGCAAAGGATTTCAGTTTGGGGTATGGTGTAATGGTAACACTGCAGATTCTGGTCCTGCCTTTCCTGGTTCGAATCCGGGTACCCCAACCACCAAAAGAGAGGTTTCCACACAAGGAAACCTCTTTTTGTGTGTGTCCGCTGAGTATCAGGCATATATAAAATCCGCTGAGCCATAAAATCCCGCCATAGCTGCCATTAAAGGCAACTGCGGCGGGATTCCTTTAAATCCTCTATGCCGGTGGCTTAGAACAGGAACGTCTTCTCCAGCCAGTAGCAGACGATGCCGGCCAGGTAGCCGACGAAGGCTATCCAGGTAATCCTCTTCATGTACCAGCCGAAGGTAATCTTCTCCAGGCCCATGACCACGACGCCGGCAGCGGAGCCGATGATGAGCATGGAGCCGCCCACGCCGGCACAGTAGGCCAGCAGCTGCCAGAAGATGCCGTCGACGGCCATGTCGCCAGTCGGCGCTACGGGGTACATGCCCATGCAGCCGGCTACCAGTGGCACGTTGTCGACAATCGAGGAGAGGACGCCGATAATGCCCGTCACCAGATAGTGGTTACCCTCGAAGGCTACATCCAACGACTGTCCCAGCATGGTCAGTACGCCGATGGTCTCCAGACAGCC
>DEWO01000066.1:0-4630 GCA_002363695.1 Prevotella sp. UBA3208 | reverse complement strand
CCATGTCGATGCGCGACAGCATCTTCGACACGCGCTTCTGGGTGCCGCGGTTGTCGGCCGTGTCCTCGCTCTCCTGGTGGATGCCGCAATAGAAGATTTCCGTCACCGTCCACAGCACGCCGAGCACCAGTAGGATGCCTACGAACGGCGGCAAGTGGGTGATGGTCTTGAAGATGGGGACGAAGATGAGTCCTCCGACTCCGAGGAAGAAGATAGTCTTGCGCTGTCTGGCAGACAGACCGTCAGACTCTTCCACGACTGCGGACTCCTGCTGGGGAACCAGATTGCCCTTCAGCGACAGCGACAGGATGTAGGCCGGAATGACCATCGAGACGAGTGACGGAATGAAAATCTCCATGATGACGCCGGCGGCGGTGATGACGCCCTTGTTCCACAGCATGATGGTGGTGACGTCGCCGATGGGCGAGAACGCACCGCCCGAGTTGGCGGCAATGACCACCAGCGCAGCATAGATGATGCGGTCCGTCTTGTCGCTTACCAGTTTGCGCAGAATCATGATCATCACAATCGACGTGGTCAGGTTGTCGAGGATGGCCGACAGGATGAACGTCATGAAGGCGATGCGCCACAGCAGTGCCCGTTTCGACTTGGTCTGCAGCGTGTCGCGCACAAAGTTGAAGCCGCCGTTCTGGTCTACCAGTTCGACGATGGTCATGGCGCCCATCAGGAAGAACAGCGTCGTGGCTGTGCTTCCGAGGTGGTGTTCAATGACCTCGCTGACAGCAGCAGCCTTCATCTCGCCAATGGCTGTGGCGACGTAGCTGGCCGGGTCAATCATGAAGAGTGTCCAAGTGGCTACGAACATCAGCAGCGCAATGGCAGCCTTGTTAATCTTCGTCACGCTCTCGATGGCTATGCAGAAATAACCGATGCAGAAGACAATGACGATAGCAATTGTTAATGTTGACATAATGTATGAATTTTTAGATTAATAAATAGTTTTAGTATTTCGCATATCGATGATGTCGTCACAGTATTCGCTCACCATAGTGCGGTGAGTGATGAAGAGGACGGTCTTGTCGGGGTAGCGGTCAAAGAGACGGCGGTACAGCACCTGCTCCGTCTTCTCGTCCAGCGCACTGCTGATCTCGTCCAGCAGGAAGATGTCGCCGCCATGCAACAGCCCGCGGGCAATGGCAATACGCTGGGACTGCCCCTCGCTGAGCCCGCTGCCGTGCTCGCCCACCTTATAATATCTTGTAGTATTCATTTTCTGTTATCAAGAATCGCATAAACACGCTTAAACGCGAATATTGTCCGCAAAGGTACAAAATAATTGTGAGAATATCAAAGAATTGGGATAACTTTAGAACGTTAGCTAAAAAAACGAGCCGTAACCTCACCCACGACGAGCCGTAATCTCACTTATGACGAGATTACGGCTCGCTGTCTACAAGATGACGACTTGCTGTTTGCTTCTGAAAAAAAGAACCCGCAGGGCGTAGTGGCCTGCAGGTTCCGTCAGTAGTAGTTTGTGTATGTTTGTCCTTAGGAATCGGAGCCTGTTAGAATTTGCAGCGGAGGCCGGCACATGCCAGTCCTTGTTCGCCCCAGCCCAGTTCGGTGAAAAGGCGGAAACGTTTGCCACCTACTTCAAGACCGACGGCTGACACCTGAAAGTTGAATGATCCACTCTTCTCCTTGTCGGTTGTACTCTTTTGCTCTCCCGTAATGGAGAATATGGTATAGCCCACAGCTGCTTTCGAGTAGAATCCGAAGTGGTTGGAGGTGTACCAACTGAACTTGACTGCCGGCATAATAGTATAATACAAGTTGGTAAGTTCTGTGCCGTTGATAGTTTCCTTGTGAGACTTGTAGACACCGACACCCCCCACACTGACCATGGGGCAGAGGTGGTGGAAATACTCAAGGGCCAAAGGACCGAAATAGGTTCCACTCTTCCCCGTCATGGCATCGGTGTAAATATCCAAGAAGTTGGAATTAGCTACGACACCATAGCTAATCCCAATTTCATTCACGAGGTCGTCTTCGTCTTGTGCGCTTGCGCTCAGTGTAGCTACCATTGCTGCCAGTATCAATAAATATTTTTTCATACTTTTGCTTGGTTGTTATTTCTTTATTACGTGCTGCAAAGTTAAGAAAAGTTGAGCGCAAAACAAAAAAAATCGTTTGTTTTTTTCTGCAACAGGCTATTTTTGTTTGAGATATAGTTTAACTTCCGAGTTCAGACCGCTCTTCACGGGCGTCCAGTTCTCATAGGTCGTCTTCTTGTAGTTGATGTCCACGACATTGATTTCGTTCATCTTACGCCACTTGATTCCCTTTCGGTCCAAGTCTGCTATGCGGTTGGCTGGCAGGTTGGTGACCTCAATGCGCAACTCGTTAGTCCCTTTCCGCAGTGCATCGCGGCAGTCCAGCACGAAGGGCACAGCCCATGCACAGCCCAGAAAACGGCCGTTCAGATAGACGCGAGCTGATTCGCGGACGTCGCCCAAATCAATCATCCAGTGCTGGCGAGCCTGCTGCTTGGTCAGACGGAATGTGGTGGTATACACACCTGTACCCATCGTGATGGCAGCCTCTGGACTGAGCGCCTCCCAGGTCTGGAGGTGGTCTAAGTGGAAGGTGCCAGTTACTTGGGGAGTCTCTTCGGTGAAGGTAAGCGTCCATGGGCCAGTGATGGGGAGAGTGGAGTGGAAACTATTCGGAATAGTTAAACTATTGATACTGGTCTGGCTGGTCTTGAGTATCCGGCTTTCACCAGAGCGCAAATTTATAAGCAGTTTGCCGTCAGTGATGGTAGCAGGGGTGATGTCGCCCGTCATGGGGTCATACCACGTAGCGCCTTGGCAGGGAACGGCCAGTGCCACGTTGGCGGTGATGTCGTCGGGTGTCAGGTTGGCCATGAAGTAGTGCCAGCCGTCCTCTGTCTTGCGGCGGATGGCACGCAGACGGAGGTCGCGCTTCATCGGCTCCGCCTGGGCATAGCGGGCCATGGCTTGTGGGCTTTCTCCGTCTATCACGTAAGCCTTCAGGGGAGTGAGCAGGGCTTTCAGCCGGTCGTCGACCGTCGTTCCCGTGGGAATGATGAGCGCCCGATATTGGGTACCGCCCTCGGTGACGAGTTTGCCGTTCTCGATACGGACCTTGGCTAACTGCCGGTCGCTGATATAGTCGCAGTCATATCCCAGACTGTCGATGGTCAGGATGCTGTGAATGAACTGAGGCGCCTTCTCGTCCATGGTGTGGATGTCGAACTGCATCAGCAGATCCTCACCGCCACGGCGGTTCTTGCTGGCTTGCTTGTCGTCGTCGTTGCGTGGACCGCGGATGCGCCACATGTCACGCACGGGCAGATAGACCAGGAAATCATTGTCCGGTTTTCCCAACTGTAGAAAACTCTGACACCTTTCTATATATTGCATCAGGTAGGGGGCGTCGCGCCAGATGGAGTTGGTGGGTGACATGTCGATGCTGGCGTAGAACTTCCAGCCGGGCCACGTGTCATCCTTGGGCGAGTAACAGGTGCCGTGAAAGTAGACGTGGTTCACACCGCAGGTGAACATGAGGTCCAGGTCAGGCTTCATCTGCGACAACGAGGTGCGGAAGTGCTCCGTCAGCCACGTAAATGTTTCGCTGGAGGTCAGCGGCTTACCCATGACGTGGGCAGCAGAAGGAGCGTACTTGAGCATGGAAACATCGCTGAAGTTCTTGCGGGTCATGCCAGGGTCGGTACGCAGTCCCTTGATGCCGAACTCGGACAGGCCGAAGCCCTCAATTTCAGGAATGTCGACAGCCGCATAAAGGTCGAGCAAGTTGGCAGGAGAGCCATGAGCCTGGTTGCGCACCTTGACCCCGTGGCGGTGAGCCCAGTCCACCCATTGCAAAGTGAAATTCTCGTAGAGCAGGTCGCTCAGTGTTTCGCGATAGTCGGCAAGCACCTGATTGCCATCGTCAATGTCGCCTAACAGCTCGGGCAGGTGCTGTCGGAGGTCGTAGCCCCTACGCTTCTGGAACTCGTCGAAGAGCGTGGGTGTCCAATTGGCGCGGTAGACTTCGTAGCTGTCATTAAAGAAAGTATGCGGGTAGGGTACGCCAGACTCGGCAAAAGCCTTGTCGAAACGCTCCAAATAGTGTCGGACAGCCTCACGGTCAAAATGGTCCACTACCCAGCCCTCACCGCCAGGGGCTGCACGCTTTACCTTTTGCCTGGTGCGTCCGATTTCCACTCGGTAGATGTTCTTTCCGTTGACGATGCTATCCTTGAAGACAGCTTTGCAGGCTGCCTGTTCCAGCGAAACCTGCGGGCCGCCGAAGGGCCAGCCCGTGCCACAGTTCATATCTACCTCGATACCCAACGGTCGGCTGATGTCCTGCACGTCCTTCAGGGCCTGCATCCATCGGGGAGACAGAAAGTCGATATTGTTCTTGTCGTTGCCCTGCACCCCATAGAGTGGGGTAATCTCCACGGCTCCGATGCCTACACGGGCATATTCCGACAGGTTCCATTCCAGATTCTGCCTGTCGACGGCCGACCCTAACCACCACCACCGCGTGCCGGCTTTAGCCTCGGGTTTGGGCGTGGGCCACGACTGAGCCGATGACGGTAGAACGGTAAGGAGATAAAAGGGTAGGAAAATGAGAAAGC
>DEWO01000129.1:9430-10494 GCA_002363695.1 Prevotella sp. UBA3208 | reverse complement strand
GATAGATTCCATATCTAACGAACAGGAAATAATCGTAAGTACGCAAATGATAAAGGATATTGTATTAGTCGGAATATAATGAAACAGAATCAGAAAATCGCCATTCCTACTAACGAGGGAATGCTGTGGCCCCACTTCGGCAAGGCCCCACAAGTAACTATCGTAACCGTTGAGGACGGACAGATCAAGGAGTCCGTCGTCAAGCAATCGCCAGAGCATGAGCATGGAGCCATGCCCCGCTTCCTCGCTGCCGAGGGTTGTACGGATATACTTTGCGGAGGATTAGGTCAAGGTGCCGTGCAGATGCTCGCTGGGCTGGGTATCGAAGTACATGCCGGAGCACCAGTTCTGCCCGTTGAGCAGGTGCTTGCCATGTATCTTGATGGCACCATTGAATACGGTGACGGCAGTTGCCATCACGACGGCTGCGGAGGTCATCACCATCATCATGAGTGATATGAGGAAGGCAAGCAGAGAAATGGATGCGGCCTTCGCATTCGAGGTATTCGACAAGGCACCATATATCACCGTCAGTTTCACACGGCCTGACGGTAGCCCTTATGGTGTACCCTTGTCGTTGGCACGGAAAGATGGGACAACCTTCTATTTTCACGGAGCCTTGCAAGGCGAGAAAATGGATTGCATCGCCAGCAATCGCAAGGTGGCATTGTCAGCCGTAACACGTTGTTCTTCTACTTTCGACCCTAAAGACGGCAGCTTTACCCTCCAATACAAATCGGCAATGGCAACAGGTGTTGCCGAAGTGGTTACAGATAGAACTGAGAAGATAGAGGCTCTTAGGCTTATATGCCAACGCTTCCTCCCTCACCACATGGATGCCTTTGATGCTGCTATTGAGCGAAGTCTATGTAGGCCGTGTCCGTAAGGACCTGTCTGACGAGAACGGTCTGACCTTTTGGCTCTCCGGTGACCAGATTCGCAAGGGTGCCGCCCTCAATGCCGTTCAGATTGGAGAATACTTAATCCAAGTGGGTAATGTGAAATAACTCGGGGGTATTTCCAGATAACCCAGCCTTATCTAACAATAACCCGTCCTTATTGCG
>DEWO01000129.1:0-9375 GCA_002363695.1 Prevotella sp. UBA3208 | reverse complement strand
CGCAATAAGGACGGGTTATTGTTAGTAGTGTTTTGTTTAGAACAGGCAACCTATGGACAGGTTTAATCCGATGCGGTAGTTGCCGTCGGTATAGTCGTTGGACGTGTTGCTGCGGCTGTAGTCTACACCGCCTTTGACGTAGGTTGCCAGTTGTGTGCCGGGGAAGACAAAGGCATATTTGACATCGGCTCCAAAGGCATACTGTGCTGCTGTCAGATAGCGGTACTCCTGATAGAGAAAGGCTTGCATGATGGGAGGCATATAGCCCTCTTGGGATGGTGTCTGGTATAGACCGTCCTCAAAGGGGTTGCCACTGCCTTTCTGGTAGCTGAGTCGTGCTGTTGTTGTTAGAACTCCCTTGCGCATCAGAATGTTTCTGGCACCTGACACAAAGCCCCGGACGGTGTTGAGTTGCTGCTTGCGGTAGTAGGGATACTGAATACCCGTCAGCTTACGCTGTTGCCAGTCGAAACCTGCCGTCAGTGTCCATGTGGGCAGTCCGCCCTGTATCTGCAGGTCGGCAGTATAGCTGAACTGTAAGTTGGTCCAGGACTTGTCGCCTACGTTTACGGCATCGTAGTATTCGTAGTAGTGAGCACCGTTTTGGTTCGTCAACTCACGGTAGGTCTCCGTATTGTTCTTCAGTTTCTCATGCTGGAAGGTGAACTTCAGTGTATGTTGTGATTCCTCGGAAAGACAGCGTGCCCAGGCATTAGCATGAATGATGTCGCGGTTGTGATTGGTAAAGGTGATGGTGTAAGGTGACTTGCGGCCATAGTAGCCGCTGCCGTGACAAAAGGTCGCATCAGCATAGAACGACCAAGAACCAGCCGGTCGGGCCTCAAGTTGAAAACTTCCTCCATGTTGGTCTTCTACCAGAGGAATTTCGCGCCCTTTCTCTGTATAGCCTGAGTTCCCGAATTGCTCTACACGTCCCATGAAGGCTGCGTAGTCAATCAGCGACTTGTAGACCTTCTCCTCCTTTCCGTATGTACTGAAGGTCACGCTCTCCGTATTGCGGTGGTACTGATAGTTCGCACCTATGGTCAGCCAGCAGAGTGCGTGGGCTGTAGCACCTACGGACAGCCGCAGGTCCATCAGCTTGTTGCTGTGACGAAGGTCTTTGTACTTGGCATAGTTGGCTGATGTGTAGTCGATGCGCCCACCTATGGAATAGCCTTTGCCCAAGTCTACGCCAACGGCTCCCGTCAGTTGGTAGGTATCGCGGTGTTTGCGTCCGGTATTGGTCAGCGAGTCTTCTACGATGTTGAAGGGTTTGCGCGTGGGGTCGATAAATGCCGACCCAGTCATCTGTCTGCCGGTATAGTTGTCATAGCCGATGGCTCCATAGACGACAGTGCGTGCCGACAGACGTTGGAAAGCTTCGGCCCGTACGTTGGCCTGCAGCACACGCGGTGCTTGCCAATAGTCGATGAGTCCACCTTCTGCATAGCTGAGACCGGCTTCGGCCGTCGCAATGTTCTTGGCTTGATAGAAAGTCAGTCCGGCGGCGTTGCTGCTGGTAAGCCACGGACTTTGTTGCTTCACAAACTCGTAGTTGCGAAGCAATAGAGAATCCTGTGTGTAGCCATTTAGTGCTACACACAGGAATGTAAGGGGAAGTATTAGTCTCTTAATGAACATTTCTGGCGCTCGTGGAAGTCTGCAGTCGAGTTGTTGGTGTCCATGAAGATGATGTGAGCACCGTTCTTCATGGAAGCCTCGGCATCAATGCCGCTGGGGTCGGTAGAACTGTCAACGCCCAGTGCGTAGTTGTAAACCAGTTTGCCGGCATTCTCTGCCAGGGCCTCGGTGGCAGCCTTGTCTACGTTGCGGTAGAGCGAGTGTCCCAGATAGTTAGTCAGACCGACAGAGCCTGCGTCAATGTCGCTTGTCAGACGCTTCATGTTGTCATCATAGGCATTAGAGAACACCTCAATACCGTCGAATATCCACTCGTTGGATATCTTGACGCAGGCCCATACCTGCTGCCCCTCGCTACCGCCATCGTACCAGATGTTACTGGTGTTGTTAGCATATTCACTAAGATTGACGTTGGGTGCTTGATATACGAAGAGAGCAGGCGATGATACGCTCAGTGACCATGCTACACCAAGACCTACGCGGACAGCTTTCAGATAGTGTGATGTAGGAATAACATCGGCTGGTGTGGGGTAGTAACTGGTGCTGTTATATCCGCTCTCGGGGTCATACATACAGTAGTAGCTGGCATTGGCATAGTTGATAGACTGGCTATGTGTCTGGGTATTGTCAATGGCACCCTGCACATTGATAACCAATTGTGAATAAGGCTCCATTTCGATAGTTCCGGAGTAGAACCAGATGCCGTTCCAAGAAGGAGTGAAGCCTTGTGACTCATAAGACAGCTTGCCGTCGTCCCCATAGTTCTTGTTTGTTGCCTGCGAATTGGCAGGTGATGCCATTCCAAAGCCCAGGTTGGTCAGCGTGGCTTTTTCTGCAGTATTGTTATACAAGATAACGCATTTGTCCTGCTGGAAATTCTTTCCTTCGTCAGTTTTGCATCCGCCATTGTAGAGTTCCTTAATAATCACCTGGCTGGTCTTGGCCTCCTTCAGTTGGATGGTAGCGGTGGCATCTTTGCCTGCCGTCAGGGTGATGTTACTGGCAGTACCGTTGTAGATGTAGCGATAGCCCTCTTTATAGCTTGTCTTGGAAACGTTGGCATTGTAGATGCCGGGGGTCACCTCGAAAGTGGCAGCACCTGTAGCGTCAGTAGACTTGGTATAGCTGGAAGCCGTGGTAGAGTTGGTCAGTACCACGTCAAAGACATCTGTACTGCTGCCGCCCGTTACCTGCACCGTCAGTTTGACCAGTTGGACTGCGTCGTCATTGTCTTTACATGCTGTCAGGCTAAAGACCGTGACAGCCATCATCATCATTACAAAATACTTCTTCATTGTTTGTTCTGTTTATAATTAAAATTTGAGTTTAAGTGACAGTCCGTAATAGTAGCTGGGAATGTAGCCACTGCTGAACAGCGAGGTCTCCAGGTCGGTCTGCGACGAGTGGACCGTGTGCATGTTGTTGAGGAAGTTGTTGGCATAGAACGACACGCTGACGTGGTCGCCAATTTCCTTGGTGACGCTCAGGTTGGCCGAGTAGTAGCTGGATGTCCTGTTGGGATTCATGGTGTAGGGATAGTTACTGCGTACCACCAGCTTCGTCAGGTCGTTGTAGAGCGTGGGATCGTTGTCCTTGGCCCAGACGAACTTCTCGGCAAAAGGTATCAGTTGCGTAGGGTTGTCCCAGGTAGCGTAGTATTCGGGATAGAGTGCCAGATACTGGTTCTCACTATTCCCGTCGTAGGGTGTGCCAAAGTAGTCGCCGGCCTGTTGTAATACGATGCCGCGTGTGCCGTCCTCAAACTCGCTCAGCGAACGCTGATAGTTATACAGTGAAGTCTCTATACGCAAAGCGACAATCATTCGTATTTTGGGGATATGGGTTGTCAGCGTGACGTTCAGGTTCATCTTCTTCGACAGCGAGCCATTGGCAATGGCAGCATTGGCGCTGTAGCTGGTACTGGTGATGTTGGAGCCCCGGTAGTAGCCGACATAGGCATAGGGCAGATTACCCGTCATGGTAGAGCTGACACCTAAGGGAATGTCAGCAAAGAGCACATCGTCCGTACCTTTATAATAATAGTAGTTACCATCCAGACGTATCGATGTCCTTAAAGGCTTGATGGGTGCAAAGTCTATCATCCATTCCAGTCCGTAGCGGTCTACGGGACTGCCGTTGATGTATCGGCTGTTGACAACATACGTGTTACGCTCCAGATAGGCCAGCTGAGTGGGGCTGACGGCTCCTGTGGCGTCGCTGACAGTGACTATGCCCGTCTGCTGGTCAACGACAAAGCGGCGGTCTTGTGCACTGATGCCCAATCCGTTGAGCGACGAGGGCGGTGTGTACTTATAGGTCATGGGCGAGTAAAGGTTGGTCGACATATAGGGTCGCTGTGTCCTGTGGTGGAAGGCTGACAGCGAGATGTGGGTACCCTTGATGGTCATGTCGATGCCCAGGTCGGTCTGGTTGGTGTACTGCCAACGCAAATCGGGGTTGTAAAGAGCCTTCGACGGATAGGTGTGGTAGGCATAGTATGACTTGTTGTCGCTGGTCGACGTAGAGGCGAAGGCCAACCGGTCGGCATACGACGGAGTGGGGTAGAGCACCTGGAAGGACGGCAGCTTGACACTCTTGCCCCATCCGGCGTGGATACTCAGCTCGGTTACCCAGCGCTTATACTGATTGCGCCAGAACACGTAGCGTCCGTTGAAGCGTGGTGACAGACTGCTGACCGTGCCATAGTCCGAACCGCTGATGATGGTGAGGTCGTTGCGTAGGCCTGCTGTCAGTTCCAGCATGGCGCGTTTGGTTGTTGGAATGCTCACTTTCTCCTCGGCATAGAGTGCGAGGTTATTCATCGTTGGAAGTTCATCGTAGCGGTATTCGCGCCATGTCGGTGCGTAGCGCATATCATCATAATAGGTGCCCCGGCCGTTATTCATGGAACCTGTATAGTCGGCACCCACCATGAGTTTGTTAAGCACCTTGCCAAAGCGACGAGTCCAGTCTGCTTTCAACTTCAATGACCAGTTGAGGGGCTTCGAATCGTTGAAACCCTTGACATACCAGTAGCCTGTAGGCCCGAGAATGATGCCGTTATATCCGTTAGCCATGCTTTCGTCATAGTCCTGGGCAATGTGGTATCCTTCTGTCGTGGCGTGCAGGTAAGGCTGTGTGGAGGCACTGCTGGTGCTGACATAGTTTTCAGACCTATGGTCAGAGTAGGAAATGGAACCGCGTAGTGACAGATTGGTCAACCACGACCGGTTGAGAAGCCATTGCAGGTCGAAATGTCCGCGGAATGTGTTGTCACGTACTTTCGCGTAGTCATCCAGTTCTTCGTCAGGGTCTGCCTCTGAGTTATAGCCGCCGATGTTGCCGCTTAGTCCCACATTGAGCGTTAGGGGCGTGCTCTCACGTAAGAAGATGTTCATGTAGTTCAGCGAAAGAATGTTGCGTTGATAGGCAGTATAAGGTGACACTGCATTCGTGAACGAGCGGGCGTGCTCAAATGAGGCATTCATCACGCCTTTGTGTCCTCCTAAGTCGAAACCTTTGTTGAGGGCTATCTGTCGGGTATGCTGATTGATTTTGCCTTCGATGACGAAGGGTGACTTACCTTTGCGCGTATTGACCTTGACTACACCGTTCGACAAGTCACCATATTCTACTGAAGGTATGCCGGTGATGACCTCGATGCTCTCAATGTTCGAGGCGCTGATGGTGCGTGTTGAGGCTGCCAGAGTCTCGCCGGTCTCGGCATTGTTGTTCATGCGGACGCCGTCAACTTCAATGGCTGTTCCGAATGAGGCATTGCCTTTCTCGCTGCTTCCGCTGCGCAGGGCCATGCGGTTGTCATTGACCAGTGAAGGATTGGTGGTCTTGCCTCCAGGCAGAAGAGCATCAATATCACTAATATTGAGTATTTGTTGCTGGTCCAGCGTCGAGCGGTTGATGGTATAGGAAGTGGTGTTTTCGTTCGTTTTACGTTTTGCAGTCACCGTCACCTCGTCCAATTTCAGGTTCTCTTCCTTGAGCTTCAGAGACAGGTTGGTAATACTATTTGTGATGTTCATGGTCCAGGAGCGTTTCTGGTAGCCAAGGCACTGAACAGTGACGGTCAGCCGACCCGGTGCGACACCCTTGATGGAGAACTGTCCTTTCCCGTCAGTGACAGCCCATTGACCACTTTCTGCAATCAGAATGCTGGCAAATTCGATGGGTTGGTTGCCCCGGTCTGCTACCACCTTGCCGGACAGCGTGACTTGTGCCGATGCGGGGATGATGAGCATCAGCAGAAACAGGGTCAGGAGGGTTCTCGTGTTTATCTTCATTGTGGATGTCTTTCGCGTCGCTTGAATTTGCCTGCAAAGGTACGCATTTCCACCCGTCTGCCCAATACCTAATTTTGGGTATTTTTGTGGACGGGCTTGCGGTTTCTGATTTATTTTTGTAATTTTGCAGCCTGTTTAATTAGAAGAAAAACGATATTTTTATGATGAAGAAATTTCTCTTATGTTTATGCTTTGCCGTGGTGGGTCTGTGCGCATTTGCACAGGGGCTGCCGCAGGACGAGGCTGTCCGTGTCGGCAGGTTAGACAACGGACTGACTTACTATCTGCGCCACAACGCCAAGGAGGCGGGGCTGGCCGACTTCTACATTGCCCAGCGGGTGGGCTCCATCCTGGAGGAACCGCGGCAGCGCGGACTGGCGCACTTTCTGGAGCACATGGCCTTCAACGGTACGAAACATTTTCCGGGCAAGGACGGTAAACTGGGCATCGTGCCCTGGTGCGAAACCATCGGCGTCAAGTTCGGGGCCAATCTCAATGCGTACACCTCTGTAGACCAGACGGTCTATCACATCGGCTCGGCTCCCTTGAAGCGCGAGGGCATCCTCGACTCGTGTCTGCTGGTGCTGAACGACTGGAGCCACTACATCCTGTTGGAAGACAAGGAGATTGACAAGGAGCGTGGCGTCATTCATGAGGAGTGGCGCACGCGCCGTGCCGGCATGGCCATGCAGCGACTGATGGAGGACGCCATGCCTACCATCTACAAGGGGTCTAAGTATGAGGACTGTCTGCCCATCGGTTCGATGGACATTGTCGACCACTTCCCTTATCAGGACTTGCGCGACTACTATCAGAAGTGGTATCGCCCGGACCTGCAGGCTATCGTGGTGGTGGGCGACATTGATGTCAACCAGGTAGAACAGAAAATCAAGACCCTCTTCTCGCAGATTCCCAAGGCGGTGAATCCTGCAGAGCGCGTCTATTATCCCGTGCCCGACAATGACAAGATGATTGTCACCATTCAGAAGGACAAGGAGCAGCCCATCGTCATGGCTCACCTCTATATGAAGTGCGACGCCACGCCGGACAACCAGAAAAACAACGAGCAGTATGTCCGGGGCGACTATGTGGACGGACTGATACGCTCTATGCTGAACGTCCGTCTCAGCGAACTGCGCCAGCTGCCTAATCCGCCGTTCATGAGTGCTACGGGACGGGCGGGTTCTTTCTTCGTCAGCCGTACCAAGGAGGCTTTCTCCATGTCCGTCAGCTGCAAGCAGGACAATATCCTCGGTGGTCTGGCTGCTGCTGTTGCCGAGGCTGAGCGTGTGCGTCAGCACGGCTTCACCCAGGGTGAGCTCACCCGTGCCAAGAAACTGGCCATGACGGCTGCCGAACGCCACTATAAGGAACGCAACGACCGCCGCAACTCTTACTTCGTCAGCCGGTGTGTCAACCACTTCCTGACGGCTGAACCCCTGACTTCGGAGGAGTTTGATCTGCAGATGACTCAGAAACTGGACCGCGAGGTGACACTGGACGAGGTAAACCGTGCTGCCCGCGAACTCATCACTGACAAGAATCAGGTCTGTGTGCTCTATGCTCCCGATAAAGAGGGTGTAGCCCTGCCCACAGAGGCACAGTTGGAGCAGACCGTCCTAAAGGCTCAACAACAGCAGTACGAGCCCTATGTGGAGCAGAAACTGGCTGACCGGCTTATCAGCAAACTGCCGAAGCCGGGCAAGATAGTCAGCGAGAAGCCCTACAAGCACGGTTTCACGGAGGTGACGCTGTCTAACGGCATGAAGGTGTATGTACGCACTACTGACTTTACTGCCGATCAGGTGCAGATGAAGATGAAAGCCGACGGTGGTACGTCGCTCTATGGCGATGAGGACATCCCCAACTTCTCGCTCATCTCAAGCAGCATTATCGATGCCGGTGTGGGCGACTTCGATGCCATGACGCTGCGCAAGATGCTGACGGGCAAGGCCGTCCGCGTCGCTCCGTCAGTCGGGTCCCGTGGTCAGAGCATCAACGGCAGCGGTTCCGTCAAGGACATCAAGACGCTGTTCGAACTGACCTATCTGTATTTCACCCAGCCGCGTCGCGATACGACGGCATTCAACAGCCTGCTCAACCGTACACGCTCGTTCCTCAGCAACCGCAATGCCTCACCCAAGGTGGACTACAACGACTCTATCCGTGCCATCCTCTATGGTCACCATCCCCGTCTGGCTCCTGTTACACAGCAGGTGGTCGACAAGGCTGACTACGACCGTATCTTCCAGATTTACAAAGAGCGTTTCAGCGATGCTGCCAACTTCAAGACCGTCATCATCGGCCATGTAACGCTGGACGAGCTGCGCCCGCTGCTGTGTCAGTATCTGGCCACTCTGCCCTCGACCAATAAGCAGGAGCAGACCAACTGGGATAACGTTGCCCGTGTCGTGGGCGGCGAGTCTACCCATGTGTTCCGCAAGCAGCAAGCCACACCGCTGGCCAATGTCGGCATCTACTATACCGCCGACGTGCCTTTCACACCCCAGAGCGACCTGGAGCTTGACTTCCTGAAGCGCTGCCTCTCCATTGCCTACACCGACTCGGTACGCGAGGAGAAGGGCGGCACCTATGGCGTCGGCGTCAACTTCGATCTGGACAAGGACGACAAACCCAATGCCACGCTGACCATCACCTACAATGCAGACCCCAGCCGCTACAAGGAGCTGAATCCCATCATCTACCAGCAGCTGAAGCACATTGCCGACCACGGCCCCGAGGCTGCCAGCATGGACAAGGTCAAGCAGTACCTGACCAAGCAGTATGCCCAGCTGGCAATCGACGACGGCTATTGGGACTATGTCATCTGGCACGAGCTGGACGACAATGCCGATTTCGACAAGGACTACTGTCAGATGGTCGAGGCCATGACGCCCCAGCAGGTGCAGCAGATGGCCCAGCGTATGCTCAATGCCAAGCGCTGCATCGAGGTCACCATGCTCTCCGAATAATTTCTACCTGTCATCAAGAAAGAGCCCTGAAAGTTTGGGGCTCTTTCTTTTTTTGTGTATCTTTGTCCCCAAATTTTGATTGTTATGAAGAAACTTACATTATTCCTTCTGGCCCTTGTGGCCTTTGTCGCCTGTTCACAGGAACAGAAGTCACCGTTCAACTATCGTGGTCTGGCCTTTACGCTCCCCACCAGTCAGTTCGTAGACTCCATGCAGGCTCGTGGCTTTGCCGTCGACTCTGCCGCCTCCGACAGCGGTCGTACCGTCGTGCTGGCAAGCCCTAAAGAGAAGTACCGTGTGCTCGTCGCCTTCCACGACCAGCAACTGCAGGCCATACAGGAGAACTATAGCCTGAGCACCAACGACAGCACCCGCAATCTGTGGCAACAGCTGCGCGACGGTCTGGAGAAGGAACTCGGCGCCTGGCCCGACTGTCCCATGCTGAAGGACGACCACAAGAT
>DEWO01000036.1:3246-3980 GCA_002363695.1 Prevotella sp. UBA3208 | reverse complement strand
AGATTTCAGGTTGTCGGCGAGGCGTTCCGTAAGAAGCCGCTCGACGTAGAGACAACCAGTGAGAGACCCGCGAAGTACTTCGGACAGAAGGTCTTCAACCGTGAGAAAATGTACAAGTACCTGCCCAAGGACGTGTACGAGAAGATGATGGACGTGATGGACAATGGTGCACGTCTGGATCGTGAGGTGGCCGATGCCGTGGCCGCCGGTATGAAGCAGTGGGCCACGGAGCAGGGCGTAACACACTACACCCACTGGTTCCAGCCACTGACCGAGGGCACGGCCGAGAAGCACGACTCCTTCATCGAACACGACGGTAAGGGCGGCATGGTCGAGGAGTTCAGCGGCAAGCTGCTCGTTCAGCAGGAGCCCGACGCCTCCAGTTTTCCCAGTGGCGGTATCCGCTCGACCTTCGAAGCCCGTGGCTACTCAGCCTGGGACCCCACATCGCCCGTGTTCATCATCGACGATACACTTTGTATTCCCACCGTGTTTATATCGTACACCGGTGAGGCATTAGACTATAAGGCCCCGCTGCTGAGAGCCCTCCATGCTGTCAACGTGGCTGCGACGGACGTGTGCCGCTACTTCGACCCAACGGTCAAGAAGGTGACCTCCAACCTCGGATGGGAACAGGAGTACTTCCTCGTCGACGAGGGACTCTACTCAGCCCGCCCCGACCTGCTGCTCACAGGCCGCACGCTCATGGGACACGACTCGGCCAAGAACCAGCA
>DEWO01000036.1:3010-3185 GCA_002363695.1 Prevotella sp. UBA3208 | reverse complement strand
GACGACCACTACTTCGGTGCCATACCCGAGCGCGTCGCCGCCTTCATGCGCGATCTGGAGATTCAGGCCCTCCAGCTCGGCATCCCCTGCAAGACGCGCCACAACGAGGTGGCCCCCAACCAGTTCGAACTGGCCCCCATCTTCGAGGAAACCAATCTGGCCGTCGACCACAACA
>DEWO01000036.1:0-2968 GCA_002363695.1 Prevotella sp. UBA3208 | reverse complement strand
GACCACAACATGCTGCTCATGTCGCTGATGAAGCGCGTGGCACGCAAGCACGGATTCCGCGTGCTGCTCCACGAGAAACCCTTCGACGGCATCAACGGCTCGGGCAAGCACAACAACTGGTCGCTCTCGACCGACAACGGCGTGCTGCTCCATGCACCCGGTAAGACGGCCGAACAGAACCTGCGCTTTGCCACCTTTATAGTAGAGACACTGATGGGCGTCTGGCGTCACAACGGACTGCTCAAGGCCAGCATCATGTCGGCCACCAATGCCCACCGCTTAGGAGCCAACGAGGCACCACCCGCCATCATCAGCTCCTTCCTCGGCAAGCAGGTCAGCGAACTGCTCGACCACATTGAGCGGGCCGACGTCGAGGACATACTCGCCATGGCAGGCAAGCAGGGCATGAAGATGGACATCCCCGAGATTCCCGAACTCTTTATCGACAATACCGACCGCAACCGCACCAGTCCCTTCGCCTTCACCGGCAACCGCTTCGAGTTCCGCGCCGTAGGCTCCGAGGCCAACTGCGCCTCGGCCATGATAGCCCTGAATAGTGCCGTTGCGGAAGCCCTGGCAGACTTTAAGAAACGGGTGGATGCACGCATCCCCGAACTGGAAAAGAAGCTTGAGGGCACGGGTCACACTGCCACCTTCCATGCCATCATTGACGTGCTGCGTGAGGATATCAAGACCTGCAAGCCTATCCGCTTCGATGGCAATGGCTATTCAGACGAGTGGGTGGAAGAGGCTGCCAAGCGCGGACTGGACGTAGAGAAGTCTTGCCCGAAAATCTTTGAACGCTATCTGGACGATTCCAGCGTTCGGATGTTCGAGAGCCTTGGCGTGATGACCAAGAAGGAGCTGGAGGCCCGCAATGAAGTGAAGTGGGAGACCTACACGAAGAAGATCCAGATAGAAGCCCGTGTACTCGGTGACCTTTCGATGAACCACATCATTCCCGTTGCCACCCGCTACCAGACACAACTGCTGCAGAACATCAGCAATATGGCTGTTGTCTTCCCCATAGAAACTGCAGACAAGCTCTCTGCCCGTAACAAGAAGATTATTGAGGAAATAGCTGAGCGCACCAGCGCCATCGAAAAGGGCGTAGAGGATCTGGTCAATGCCCGCAAGCAAGCCAACAAGATAGACGATGAGCACCAGAAGGCCATCGCCTACCACGACCAGGTGGAGCCAAAACTCGACGAGATCCGCTACCAGATAGACAAGCTGGAACTGATTGTCGACGACGGCCTCTGGCCTTTGCCTAAGTACCGTGAACTATTGTTCATCAGATAAAGCAACGTAAACCTTAGCTGAGACAGGGGCTCGGAAGCGTATTCTGAGTCCCTGTCCTTTTCTGTCAATGACAACCCCCTGGCACCATCCTTTCACCTTATATAGAAGAAAAATCCAAAATTTTTCGTTTCTTCGATAGAAATGTTGTATCTTTGCACGCAAAACTCATTAGAAACGAATCATGGATACAGATTTAACAAAAGCTCCGGTAAAGATTTTGAGCGTGGACGACGAAATGGATCTTGAACTCCTACTGACCCAGTACTTCCGTCGTAAGATACGCAAGGGTGAATACGAGTTCTATTTCGCCCATAACGGCTTGGAGGCACTCACCATGCTGCTGAAGGTCAAGGATATCGACATCATCCTTTCGGATATCAATATGCCCGAGATGGATGGTCTCACCCTGCTGACCAAGGTAAACGAAATGCAGAATCCGGCATTGAAGTGCATCATGGTGTCAGCCTATGGAGATATGGGCAACATCCGACAGGCGATGAACAACGGTGCCTTCGACTTTGCCACCAAGCCTATCGATTTGGATGATCTGAGCGTTACCATCGAGAAGGCCATCGAGCAGATCGCTTACATCAAGAACTCACAGAAAGAGCACAGCCAGCTCGAGTCCCTGAAGACCGACCTCGCTGTGGCCAGCGAGATACAGCAGGCCATACTGCCAAGCGTCTTTCCGCCATTCCCCGAGAATGAGCACGAGCTTGACCTGGCAGCACTGATGACACCTGCAAAAGACGTGGGAGGCGACTTCTACGACTTCTTCCGCATTGATGACGAACACATCGGCATTGTCATGGCCGACGTTAGCGGCAAGGGTGTTCCTGCAGCCATCTTCATGGCCGTCAGCCGAACCCTTATCCGGGCCATCGGGTTGCAAGGCTATAGCCCCGATGTCTGTGTCACCAAGGCCAACCAATTGCTGTGCCGCGAGTCTGTAGACTCCATGTTCGTTACTGTGTTCTACGCCATCTACAACATCACCACCGGCGACTTGGAATACTGCAACGGCGGGCACAACTCCCCCTACATCCTACGCTCCAACGGAACCGTCGAGCAGATGCCCATGAGTACCAACTGTCTGGTGGGAGTCTTCGATGATTTCACCTTCAACAGTGCCCATGGCCATCTTGGAGTTGGCGACACCATCGTCATGTATACCGACGGTGTGAATGAAGCCTTCAACACCGAGTTCGAGGAATATGGCGAGGCCCGTATGGAGAAAATCCTTGCTGAGTTGAACGGCAAGACCTGCCGTGAAGTGATAGACGGACAACTGGAAGACATCAGACGCTATGCCGCTGGAGCAGAACAGAGTGACGATATTACCATCATGGCCTTGAAACGCTTGGCATGAAACAGCCTGGGAAGATAGTCGCATCGGCAGCCGTCGCTGCCTTCCTGCTATGTTTAGTAGGAGGTATTGTCTCGTATGTGTTGTACAGCAATGAAGCAGAGGAGAACAAGGAACTGAAGGAGCAGCTGGCCGTACTGAGCAAGCAGGAGAAACAGTCAGCAGTCATGCAGCGCGTGAACGCCCAGATGGAAGAGATTGCCAATGAAGAGCGACGCATCAGTGAAGAGCAGCGTGAGGCAGCCGTCGAGCAAACCAAACTGGCCGAACAGGAACGGAGAAATGCCGAGCAACAGCGGC
>DEWO01000166.1 GCA_002363695.1 Prevotella sp. UBA3208 | reverse complement strand
CCTTGAACGGGTTATAGGCTGCTTCTAGCTCTATCTCGTGGCCGAGTGTACGGTTGAGCTTCTCCAGTTTGATGCCTGTGGCAAAATAGTGATACGCTGCCTTGAAACTCAGGTTCTTCAGTGGACGGTAGGTGCCCCCGATGTATGCATTCTGCATGCCCGGCGTAAAACCGTTGACGTAGGTACTGAGATAGAAAAAGTCCATGGCACCGTAGAACTTGTGGTGGGAACCGTAGACAGGGTTGAAGCCCTTGTTCACCTCATGGCGCGGAAGGCCCAGCCCCCCCTTGTTTACCACAGCCACATAGTCGTCGCCACTCAGATAGTCGTAGCCGGCCTTGACGCTCCAGCGATTGTCGGGCATCCACTCTGCCTTGGCAGCCGCCATCCATGCGTCAAGCTTGACGGTATGCTCATCGTGACCAGTCTGACGGTAATAGGAACCCTCAAAGGAGAAGTGTGGCGGTGCATATTTCACATAACCGCCATATACCAGCTGCCACTCGGTGTGAGGAGCATTTGCAGACTCACCGTCCTGCAAACCGGCCTGCATGCCTATGTTCATCATCAGCAAGGATATGCCGAGCGGTAGCCGTGGCGCATCGAAGTGATACCACAGCGTATGCATGGTCTTATAGGGGCAACTGCCGTTAGTATAATATGAACCGGGCGAGGTAATGGCACGCTTGTTTTGGTTGTAGGCCAGAATGGCGTGTACCCGATGACGTCCGTATTTGCGGCCAACAGGACTCTCGTAGCCTATGCGCAGGGCATCGTGGCTCCTGGCGGCCATCACCCAGTCGTCGATACCCATGATGCGCTCGTCGTCGTATCTCAGTCCCATCCGGCCTATCTGTGCGAAGAGTCCGAAGGGGGACGTGAGCTTGCCCCATGCCTCGAAGACACTGATGTCGGAAGTACCCTCATGCCCCCATGTACCAGTATGTTGGACGGCGACCTTAGCCTCCAGCCAGGAGCGCAGGTAGCCGAGTGTGATGCGCTCGCGGTCGAGGATGAAGGCCGACTTGTCGTCTGACGACTTGTCATTGCTGTCGTGGGTCATTCCGCCGTTGCGTAATTCACCGCGAGAAAGCAATTGCAGGTCGGCGGTGAAAAGGGTATCTTGTGCCCAGCCCTGTAGTGGCAGCAGGACCAGCAGTGCCAGCAAGCATTTCATGCAAATTCAAACAGGTTGATGAATCCCGTCAGTTTGAAAACATCCTTGATGTCATCGTTCATTCCATTGATGGTTACGCGGCTGCCACCGCTTCTGGCTCCCTTGAGGATGCTGATGAGGATGCGCAGTCCGCTCGACGCGATATACTCCAGCTGTTTGCAGTCGATGACTACATCCTTGCCGTTTGCTGTGTAGAGCGGCTGTAGCTTGTTCTCCACTTCGACTGCTGCAGCAGTGTCCAGTTCTCCCTCAAGTGTCACGAGGAACTTGTCCTCCAGTTCTTCAATCTTTGTGTTCATATACTGTCGTTTTTTAATTTATTTATTTTTTATTTTTTTCGTCAGGGTGAGTATGTTGCGACCGTCTATGCGCTCATAATTGATGAAGTCCATCAGTTCGCGCATCAGCAGTATGCCCAGTCCGCCTATGGGCCGCTCTTCTGCCGAGAGTGTGGTGTCGGCCCTGACAGCCTCTGTGGGGTTGAAGGCTATGCCGCTGTCGCTGATGATGAGCCGCAGGCGCTCGCCATCGAAGGTGGTGCGTACGGTGACGTTGCCTTTTATCCCTGTAGGGTAGGCATATTCCATCGCGTTGACCACGGCTTCCTCCAAGGCCAGCCTGAGTTTCGGGGCGAGGGGCTTGCCGATGCCGATGCGTGTCATGATGTCCTTGATGAACGTACTGAGGCGGGCCACCTCTTTCACGTCGTTGCTGAGCGTCAGCTGTTCGTCGAGTGTCAGAGTGTCCTCAGTCGGTGTATAGCGGATGACGAGCAGTGTCAGGTCGTCGCTTTGTTCTGTTGGCCCGGCAAATTGCTCCACCTCGGCAATGACCGCGCTGACTATCTCTTGGGGATTCTTTTCGGCGCAATGCGCCATCAGCTCGGTGAGACGTTTATGGCCGAAGAGCCTACGACCGGCATTGCGGGCTTCTGTCAGCCCGTCGGTATAGAGGAAAAGTGTAGAACCGGGCAGTATCGTGGCATTCTGCATCTGAAAGTCGTAGTCGTCGAAAAGTCCGATGGGGATATTGGCGGCGGCTTCCAGGGGTTCTGCCGTTTGTCCCTGAATGCAGAACGGCACGTCATGGCCGGCATTGCAGTAGCGCAGATGGCCTGTCAGGAGGTCGAGCACGCCGATGAAGAGTGTCACGAAGATATTCTGTGGATTGTTGCGGCAGGCCGTCTCGTTCATGTATTCCATGATGCGTGCAGGATTGTCCTCCCGTGTAGCGACATGGCGGAAGAGTGTCTGAGTGACGGCCATGATGAGTGCAGCGGGTACTCCTTTGCCGCTGACATCGCCGATGCAGAAGAATAGCTTCCCGTTGCGTACGAACATGTTGTAAAGGTCGCCGCCCACTGCCTTTGCCGGTATCAGCAGGCCTTCCACCTCGACCTCGTTGACATCCCGTAGCGAAGGCTCTGCCAGTGGCAACAGTGCCTGTTGAATGCCATTGGCCACGCGCAACTCGGCATTCATACGCTCCTGTTCCTGCGTCTTCTCCTCCAACCGACGGCTGGTGATCTCTATTGTCTTTTCACCACTGGCGAAGCGCCACACCACATAGAGCAGGATGGTGAAGGCGGCCAGCATCAGCCCCAGCAGCCAGAGACGCAGGCTCGAGAGCGCCGCATAGACCTCGTCGTCGTAGCACACTACAGCCATCAGCCAGTGAGGCTTGCCCCGCATGTTGGCATAGAACACAGTACCTTCGCGCCCATTGTAGTCGAAGTATATCACCTTACTATGCCCGCTATCGCTTTGGCGACGGGCTACGGTACTGTCGTTGATGAGGTGATAGATATACTGCTGCGTGTCTTCAGCGACACGTGCAGTATCGGGGTGGATGATGATTTTTTCGGCCTCTGTGAGCACGAGGATAAACGACGAGGGATAGATGTGCCGCTTTTCGATGGTGTCGGAGAGCCATATCAGATTAATATCGATAGCGACAAAGCCTACTGACCGCCCCTGACGGTCGTGGACGGACTGAATATAGCTCGTGACGCGGGCGTGAGCACCCTTTTTGTCATAGTAGGGTTCCGACCAGGTGCCGTTTTTAGAATTGAGAGCCTGCTCGTAAACATCGTATTGTGTGTAGTCGTGGGTGCTGCTGGCGATTTGCTCCGTCTCTACTTCGCCAGAGGGGGTGCGGCGGGCATAGACCTCAAAGAGCCGGCCCTCTTGCGGATAATAATAAGGTACGAAGCACACACCGGCACCCTTCAGTTGGGGGTTAAGAC
>DEWO01000011.1 GCA_002363695.1 Prevotella sp. UBA3208 | reverse complement strand
CTTGAAATTTTCGTACCTTTGCACCGTCAACAGGAAGAAGGATGCGGATGCACGCGGCGAGGGAGAATTTACTAATCGGCCTGAGAAAATTTACGCCCTGGCCAGCGCGTAAAAGCGGGCGGCGGAAGGAAGGCAAAAAGGGCAGAAAGGCAAGAAGCGGGAAAGGGTAAAAAGTCCTTACAAGCAAATGTCTAACTAAAAATCAAAGTGTCTAACTGAAAACTGAAAAAGAAAGAACCATGGCAATCAAAGCGGAGACAAACGGACTATTGTCTGCCTGACGGCAACGATGGTGGTGCTTGGCCGAGAAACGACAGGGTTTCGTTAAATAATCATAAATCTCGCACTCTTTACGCTCGCTCACGCGCGATATTAAAAAGAAAAAGCGTACCTTTGCAGTCCGATTTGGGGAGAGACTTAGAATCCCCGCTGAATCAGGGTGTGAATAGCGGCGTCTTTGGCCGGACGTGGTGGTTCGTGAATCGCTGGTTCGAAAGTCCCAGAGGGAACTGGTTTCCCAAGGGAGCGTGCGTTAGACTAACAGCCGGGAGTTAGACCTCGGATGTGGTTCTATGCGCGTACATATATTTATATTATAAACTGTTTTTTAGTAGTAAAATTTAATTTTAGAAATGAACACTTTAAGTTACAAGACCGTTTCCGTATCAAAGGAAGCTGCTCGTGAGCAGAAGGAATGGGTGGTCATCGACGCTACCGACCAGGTGGTTGGCCGTCTGGCTTCAAAGGTTGCCAAGATCATCCGCGGAAAGTACAAGCCCACCTTCACTCCTAACCAGGACTGTGGTGACAATGTCATCATCATCAATGCTGACAAGGTGGTATTCACTGGTAAGAAAGAGACCGACAAGGTTTACACCCGCTATACGGGCTATCCTGGTGGTCAGCGTTTCAACACGCCTGCTGAGCTGCGCAAGAAGCCTTTCGGCGTAGAGCGCATTCTGAAGCACGCCGTCAAGGGTATGCTGCCCAAGGGTCCCCTCGGCCGCGCCCTGCTGAACAACCTCTATGTCTACAACGGCACAGAGCATCCCCATGAGGCCCAGAAGCCCAAGGCTATCGATATTAACCAGTACAAGTAAAAAAGTAAAAAAGTAGAATAAGATGGAATACATCAATGCAATAGGTCGTCGCAAGAGCTCAGTAGCTCGCGTTTATCTGTCAGAAGGTACTGGCAAAATCACGATCAACAAGAAAGACTTGGAAGTTTACTTCCCCTCAGCCATCCTGCAGTATGTGGTAAAGCAGCCCCTGAACCTGCTGGAGGTTGCTGAGAAATATGACATCAAGGCCAACCTCGACGGCGGCGGTTTCACAGGTCAGAGTCAGGCTCTGCGTCTGGCCATCGCCCGCGCACTGGTGAAAATCAACGCCGAGGACAAGAAGAACCTGAAGGACCATGGTTTCCTGACCCGCGACGCCCGTGAGGTTGAGCGTAAGAAGCCGGGTCGTCCCAAGGCACGTCGTCGCTTCCAGTTCAGTAAGCGTTAATTATCTGGACTACGTTTAGCATCTAAACTGGCGAGACTCTGGCTAGTACTGCTAGTAAGACTAGTACAACTAGACTACTCGTCGGTTGGTCTAACAAAGATTAAAAAAGAAAGTAAACAATTTTAAAAAAAGAAAGCAAAAATGGCAAGAACTAATTTTGAACAGTTACTGCAGGCTGGCTGTCACTTCGGCCACCTGAAGCGTAAGTGGAATCCCGCAATGGCTCAGTACATCTACACCGAGCGCAACGGCATCCATATCATTGACCTCCATAAGACCGTCGTCAAGATTGACGAGGCTGCAGATGCACTCAAGCAGATTGCCAAGAGTGGCAAGAAGATTCTGTTCGTCGCTACTAAAAAACAGACTAAGGAAATCATCGCCGAGAAGGCTCAGAGCGTTGGTATGCCTTACGTAACAGAGCGCTGGCCGGGTGGTATGTTGACCAACTTCCCGACCATCCGCAAGGCCGTCAAGAAAATGGCGAACATCGACAAGCTGATGCAGGACGGCACTTATGCCAACCTGTCAAAGCGCGAGCTGCTGCAGGTAACCCGCCAGCGTGCCAAGCTGGAGAAGAACCTCGGCTCTATCGCTGACCTGACCCGTCTGCCCTCTGCCCTCTTCGTCGTTGACGTGCTGAAGGAGCAGATTGCCGTTCGCGAGGCTAACCGTCTGGGCATTCCCGTATTCGGTATCGTTGACACCAACTCTGACCCCAAGAACATTGACTTCGTGATTCCCGCTAACGACGACGCCAAGGACTCTGTTGAGACCATTCTCGCTGCCTGCTGCGCTGCTATCAACGAGGGTATCGAGGAGCGCAAGGTAGAGAAGGCTGACGAGAAGGCTGCCGACGCACAGGCTGAAGCCGACGCAGAAGAGGCAAAGCCCAAGCGTCAGGCTCGCAAGCCCCGCAAGGCTGCAGAAGAGGCTCCCGTAGCTGAAGAGGCTGCTCCCGCTGCAGAAGAGGCTGCTCCCGCTGCAGAAAAGGCTGCTGAGTAATTAAAAGAAGTAAAAAGTAAACAAGGTAAAAAAGTAAAGATTATGGCTATTTCAATAGACGATATCAAGAAGCTTCGCGCTATGACCGGTGCCGGTCTTGCTGACGTAAAGAAGGCACTGACCGAGGCCGAAGGCGACTTCGACAAGGCTAAGGAGCTGCTGCGTGAGCGTGGCCTGGCCATCGCTGCAAAGCGCAGTGACCGTGAGACTTCAAATGGTTGCGTACTCGTTAAGGCTGTCGACGGCTTTGCCGCTATGATTGCCCTGAAGTGCGAGACCGACTTCGTAGCTAACGGTGCCGACTTCATTGCTCTGACTCAGAGCATCCTCGACGCTGCCATCGCCAACAAGTGCAAGGACCTGGAGGCTGTGAAGGCGCTGACCATCAACGGACAGACTGCCCAGGAAGCTGTTACACAGCGCTCGGGCATCACTGGCGAGAAGATGGAGCTCGATGGCTACCTGACTCTCGAGGGCGAGAACATCGAGGTTTACAACCACATGGCCAAGAACACCCTGTGCACCATGGTACAGCTGAACAAGCCCGCTGCCGAGATTGGTCACAAGCTGGCCATGCAGGTTGCAGCCATGAAGCCCGTAGCCCTGAACGCCGAGAGCGTTGACCAGAAAATTCTGGACGAGGAGTACAAGACTGCCGTCGAGAAGACCAAACTGGAGCAGGTTGAGAAGTATGTAGAGAACAAGCTGAAGAAGGCTGGCATCAATCCCAATCTGGTTGACTCTGAGGACCACATCGAGTCAAACATGGCTAAGGGCTGGCTCACTCAGGAGCAGGCTGACGAAGCTCGCAAGCTCATCGAGACCGCTAAGGCCGAGGGTGAAGCTCAGCTGAAGATGCCTATGATTGAGAACATTGCCAAGGGCCGTGTGAACAAGTTCCTGAAGGAGAACTGCCTGGTTGACCAGGAGTTCCAGTTCGGCGACGGCGACAAGGCTACCGTCTCTCAGTGGCTTGCCCAGCAGGACAAGGAGCTGAAGATTGTAGACTTCAAGCGCTTCACGCTGGTTGCTGAGTAATCAAGAAGCAAACCATAAAGAAAGGGCAGAGGCACCAAGCGGTCTCTGCCCTTTTTCATATACGATGCCAAGCACTTATACGCGGAAGGTGCCAAACATCATGTTCTGAACCCACGTTCATTTCAGGTGCTTCCGCACCCACTCCATCTGTTCACGGTCAGTGGCATCACTGGTCCAGTGTTCATTGATAGGCGTCAGCAGACTCTCCTTCTCACACTGCAACACATTCCAGACGGCGTACGACGTTGTAGGCGGACAAGTATTGTCGTTATAGCCCCACGTCATATAGACAGGTACCTTGATATGGCGGGCAAAATTCACCACGTCATAGTAGGGCAGCGTCTTCATGCAAGCCTCTGAATAGGCCCCGCTCTCCTTCGTAAAGTGCGGATAACCACTCGTCAGACCAGCCGAGCCGGCAGCCATATCGCTCAGAGCCGGATGGTTGGCTACACAGTGCGTGATACGCGAATCCAGCGCAGCAGCTATCAGTGCCAAGGCTCCACCCTGACTGCCACCAGCCACCACGACATGACGGCCATCCCATTCAGGCAGCGACACCAGCACGTCGACAGCTCTCACCAAACCCAGATAGACATGTTTCATATAGTACTGGTTGCGGTCCTCCAAGTTCTGGCGCAGATAGCCGTTGGCACGGTTGTTGAAGGCGGCATTGATTTCGGCCCACTGCTGGTCGCTCATCGTGGGGTTCAGACCATGTATGTCGATGGCCATACGGATAAAGCCATTCTCAGGCCAGAAGCGGCGAGCCGTGCCGTCCTTGATGGTCTTGACGCCAGCACCCGGAGGTGTCAGCACCACCGGGCAAGAGCCAGCCTTAGCACCACGAGGCATCAACAGGTAGGCATAGAACGAATGACGCTCACGATCCAGGTCAATCTTCATCCGATAGCACTCCACCTTGTCGTTTGACATCTCAGCGACATATTCTTTTGTATAGTGAATGGGGAACTTCCTGGCCTCATCCAGATTCTGCTGCCAGAACGACCAGAAGTCCTTTGGCTCCTGCGTGAAGGGCTTTATCTTGTCTGCCGAGAAGCCCACCTTCACGTGGTGTTCATAGGTCTTGCCGTCCAGCTTCATCTTCAGACGCAGGTCACGAAAACAAGGTTTCTTGGCAGTACCCATCTGAATCTTCGCACGCCCGTTCTTCAAGACCACAGAACCATTGGCATCCGAAGGCAGCAGGTCCGTACCTACCTCCCACTCCACCACACCGTCGCGCGGAATACCATACTTATAGAACTGCACCTCCACCGAAGCCTTCTCGCCACACTGGTAGAGCCAGTCGGCATGGTCAGGTACCGTGACCCACAGATAGTCACTGCGATAAGGATAATTCTCTACAACCTGAGCCGTTAAAGGTAAAAAAGTAAAAAGGTAAAAAGGTAAAACTACCCATAACCACTTTCTTACTACATTCATGTTTGCTTGTCTCATCTTGATTTGTTTTTAGTTCGTCTATTTGATTAGTTGCCTATTCTTCTTTACCTTTTTGCTTTTCTCCTGTCCTGCCATAGTTCCAGCGAGTTGATGATGTTCTGCCACAGCACATAACAGCCGGCCCCTATCGAGGCCACAGGATTCAAGTACATATACGCCACCCAGATGCTCAAGGCCGTATTCTTCTGGAACAATGCCTGCCCCGCATTCACCTCCTCGCCCATGTGGCGGCCTACCAAGCGACCGATACCAAACTGCACGAAGCACAGCACAAAGGTAAAAACGGCAATCATCACCAACAACATCAGCGAGGCACTGCTATTCACGATATTCTTCACCGTGATTCCCGTAGTGATACTCAGCGAAACGGCCCAGAAGTAAAAGCTCAAGTTAGGCTGTGCAGCAATCCACGCACAAGCCCCCTTCACATGGTGTTGCATAATCCATCCTAACACCAACGGCAACAACAAGACGATAGACACCTTCTCCAATATAATCAGAAAGGCATCGACAAACGATACATGCACCGTCTGCTCCAACATTGGAAACACCAATGGTATCAACAAGGCAGAAGCCAGCGACGAGATGAGCACATACGTCGTCATAGTCGAGATGTTACCTCCCAGTTTACCCACCACCACTGGCGCTGCCGATGCTGCCGGTCCGATGATACACGTCAGCATAGCTTCCCATAATAGAGGAGAGGTGAGAGGTGTGAGGTGTAAGGTGACAGATTTCATCCAAAGAATGATGCCGATGTTCAGCGCCACCAACAGCAGCTGGGCCACCAAGATACCCACATGCCAACGATGTGGACGCATATCGTGAAAGTCTACCTTGCAGAACGTGACAAACAGTGTCAGAAAGACGAACAATGGGAATATCACGTCAAACACAGGTCTCAGCGTATCACCCAGTTCATCCAGCGCAGGCACATAGTAAAACGTCAGATAGCATATCGTACCCACAGCTATCGCCACAGGCAACGTCCAGTCCTTCAAAAACCTTACTATTCCCATAATTCAGTTGCAAAGGTACAAAAAAGTTAAGAATTAGGAATTAAGAATTAAGAATTATTTCGTACCTTTGCAGGTAAAACTATAAAGTATTATGCTGGTAAAGACCTTTTGTGCAGCAGTCAATGGGCTGGAAGTAACAACAGTAACGTGCGAAATCAGTATGTCGCGGGGTGTGCAATTCCACCTGACGGGATTGGCCGACACGGCCGTCAAGGAGAGCTACGACCGCATCAAGGCGGCACTCATCAATAACGGCTTTAAGATGCCGGCTATGGATATCACGGCCAACCTGTCGCCTGCCGACATCAAGAAAGAAGGCTCCGGCTACGACCTGCCACTGGCCCTTGGTATTCTGGCGGCTAACGGCAAGGTTGAAAGCGACAAACTCAGCCACTATATGATGGTGGGTGAACTGGGACTTGACGGCAGGCTGCAACCCATCCGCGGGGCCTTGCCCATAGCCATTCAGGCACGTAAGGAAAAGTTCAAGGGGCTTATCGTGCCGAAACAGAACATCCGCGAAGCGGCTGTTGTCAACCAACTGGAAGTTTACGGCATGGAAACACTGACGGACGTGCTGAACTTCGTCAACGGCGACACCAGTTATCAGCCAACCGTCATAGACACACGACGCGAGTTCTACGAACAGCAGAACCAGTACGAACTGGATTTCAGCGATGTAAAAGGACAGGAGAGCGTCAAGCGTGCCTTGGAGGTGGCCGCTGCCGGAGGCCACAACCTCATCAT
>DEWO01000051.1 GCA_002363695.1 Prevotella sp. UBA3208 | reverse complement strand
GGCCATAGAGCTTATAGACAATCATGAGTGTATAAATGTAGCAGAAAGGTATAAAGCTCAGGGCGAAGATGCGCAGGGCACGGCTTCCCTCTGCTATCGTGCTTTCATCGGATGCCCCGAAAAACTTAGTGACGGCCTCCGGGTTGAGCCATACCAGCATACAGGTCAGCACCATCGCCATGGTGATAAACCAGAATGACTTACTCAAAACCAAGCGAAAAGCCTCGTTGTCTCCCTTGCCCACCTGGATGGCCCCCAGCGACTGGATGGTGCGGCACACGCCAGCCAGGAAGAGGTTGTAGATCTGCAGCAGGTTCATGCAGACAGCAAAGGCAAAGATGCCGACGCGCCCCACAGACGACAGCACAATCGTATTGGCACTATAGAGCAGCAGCGTCAGGCAGATGGAGGCGACGGCCAGAGGAGCCCCTTGGGAGATGATGCCGCCCAGGGCGGGCTGGTCGTGCTGCCATGTCATTCGCAAGTGATTGTTGTTGAAGAAATAGTGGCGGCACATGATAGCGATGCCGACAAGATGGCCCACGACGGTAGCGGTCGAGGACGATGCGATGCCCCAGCCGAACACCTGGATGAACACCACGTCGAGGCAGAGGTTGACGGCGTTGTCGACCATGATGGCGAGGCTCACAAGGCGCGGACTGCCATCGACGCCCACCATCGTGCCCATGGCCCACACCATCATATAGGCAGGTGCACCGAGAAGCATGGGCTGGAGGTAGTCGAGCGTGGGCTGAAGTAGCAGTTCATTCTTACACAGCCAGCCAGCGACGGACCCAGGGACAGTGAGTCCCGTGAGGGTTAGCAGCAGGCCCACCGCCAGGCACGATGCCATCGAGACGGTATAGATGTAGGCGGCGCGGGCCATGTCCTTCTTGCCCAGTTGCATGCCCACTAACATGCCAGCTCCTGTGGAGAGCAGCATGCTCAGGGTGAACATAAACTGGATGACCGTCCGCGAGATGTTGATGGCACTCACTGCGTCCTCGCCTATCAGGTTGCCCACGATGATACCGTCAATGACGGCTCCTAGACAACCAGAGAGGGCAATGAGTATTGACGACCATAGGAATCGCCAATACTCTTTGTTAAACGAAACTCTGTCTTCCTGATTCATCATTCTGCTATTTTATTCGAAGAATCCGAAACCACCGATAGCCGTGAGCATACGCTCCACGTAGTCCCACGAGGTAGGACTCCAGCTGAAGCCCAGACGATAGAGCACCTGCGTGGTGTAGTCGTTGTCGCGAGCGACGTCGGTGGTCTTCTGTCCGTGAGCCATGTCCTTGTAGGCCAGCAGTGCGGCCATTTGCTTGGCTTTCTGCGGATCTTGACCAGCCTCGTCCATGGCCTGCTGGAACTCCTCCTGCTCCACGAAGCGTATGCCGCCCGTCACCGACGACAGCCCTGAGAGCACGTCGCCCAGGAACTGTCCGTGGATGTTGTAGGGATGGAACACGGTGCACTCCTTCGGCGTGGTGGCCAGCAGCACAATGGCGTGAGCCACCTCGTTGATGGGAGAGAACTCGACCCGCATGTTGCGCATACCATGCGGACAGCAGCCAAGCATGTTGTAGATGCGTATGCGTCCCATGAACGAGTTGGTGGAGAAGTTAGCCTGGAACTCACCGTCAGTAGAGCGGGCAGCCAGATTTCCCACGCGCATAATCTTCGCATTCAGCCCATGCAGGGCTACGGCATCGAGGATGAGCCGCTCGGCCATGAACTTCGAGTAGATGTATTGGTTGCCGAGATACTGCCCCATGTAGAGACGCTGCTCGGTATAGACATCGTCCTTGATTTCACCTGCCCACAGTCCTCGGGTGCTGGCGGTGGATATATGCACCAGTTTGGCACCTGTCTTGATACAGAAGTCCACGCAGCGCTGAGCTCCGCCGATGTTCACGTCCTCGATCTCAGTGCCTTCGCTGAAGTGCTTCACGATGGCGGCACAGTTGAAGACGGTGGAGATATTGGTGGCGATGGTATCGCCACACACCTGGCAAAGGTCTTCGGTGACGTCGCCAAGGATGACATGGAGGCGGTTGCCGAAGAGCGCCTTGTAGGAGTCGGCAAAGTAATAATACAGCAGTGTGCGCAGACGGCTCTCGGCTTTCTCCACGGTCTTGCCACGCACTAAGCAATAGATGTTGCCGGCATCGCTCTGGATGAGTTCGTGCAGGATGTGGATGCCCAGGTAGCCGGTGGCTCCTGTCAGCAGCACATTGCCCAAAGGCTGGCGCTCGCCGCTACGGAAGAACCCGAGGTTGTTGCGCTGCAACAGGTTGTTGATGGCGGTGTAGTCGAAATTGGCAACGGGATCGCTGGCAACGGCAGTGTCGTCGGTTGACTCGCCAGTGACAAGACGGGCCAGCTTGCGCGGCGTCGGGTTGGCAAAGACCTCGCCATACGACACGTGGAGTCCTGCCTTGTCGGCCTCGATGATGACGCGGGTGACCACGAGTGACGTGCCTCCCAGTTCAAAGAAGTTATCGGTGGCTCCCACCTGATCCATCTGCAGAATGTCGGCAAAGATGTCGCAGAAGCTACGCTCGGTGTCGTTAGCGGGGGCCTCGTATGTGCCGCTGACGGCTAACTGCGGCTCTGGCAGCGCCTTCACATCGGTCTTGCCGTTGGGGGTCATCGGCATCTCCTTCAACTGGAGATAGGCCGTGGGCACCATATACTGTGTCAGGCTCTTGCTGATTTCTGCCTTCAGGTCGGCAGGGGCTATCTCGCGGTCGGCAGTATAGTAGGCGCAGAGGTGCTCCTTGCCGCCAATCTGCCGGATCATGATGACCACCTTCTTCATGCCCTCCACACGGAGCATCACGTTCTCTATCTCACCGAGTTCGATGCGCAGGCCGCGCAGCTTGATTTGGTGGTCGGTACGTCCAAGGATGAGCACATTGCCGTCAGGTAACCACTTGGCATAGTCGCCAGACTTGTAAATACGCTCTCCATGATATTCCACAAAGCGCTCGCGGGTCATGTCGTCGAGGTTGTTATAGCCACGGGCCACACCACGGCCGCCGATGTAGAGTTCGCCTACTAC
>DEWO01000120.1:5366-6548 GCA_002363695.1 Prevotella sp. UBA3208 | reverse complement strand
ACGATTACCAAAGGAATACAAGAGAAGAAAGGACAGCGCATCGTGGTGGCGGACCTGAGCAGTATCGAGGGGGCCATCTGTCGCTATTTCGTGATATGTCAGGGCAATTCGCCCTCGCAGGTAGAGGCCATCACCGAGTCTATAGGCGACTTTGCCCGCAAGGAGATGGGAGAGAAGCCTGCAACGGTAGCAGGACTGGAGAACGCCCAGTGGGTGGCCATGGACTATGGCGACGTGCTGGTGCATGTCTTTTTGCCCGACGTGCGCGAGTATTACGATCTGGAGCATCTGTGGGATGACGCAGAGCTGACACAGATTCCAGACGTAGCTTGACGGAAAGGTAAAAAGGTAAAGAGTAACAGAGTAAATTAGGTAAAAAAATAAGATTAGGAACGTGCAACAGAATCAAAATAACAAGCCACAGATGAACATGCCCCGGTTCAACATGAACTGGATATACGGACTGGTAATCCTCACCTTGGCCCTACTCTACTTCACGCAGGGCAGTGAGCAGTCGAGCGTACAGACGGAGACATCGTACTCGGACTTCAAGGTGATGGTCATGAAGGGCTATGCCGACAAGATAGTAGTCAACAAATACAGCAACACGCTGGAGATGTATGTCAAGCCGGAACACATCCGCGACGTGTTCCACCAAGGCGTGCAGCAGACAGGCAAGAGTCCCACGGTGACAGTGGCCATCGGTTCTGTGGACCAGGTAGAGCAGTTTGTGAACCAAGCCCGCGAAGAGCAGAAGTTCAGCGGCAAGTTCTCGTACGACAATTCCAAGGGCAACGAGTTCTTCAGTTCGCTGCTGATGAACGTGCTGTTCTTTGCCGGCATCATCTTCGTATGGATGTTCCTCATGCGCCGCATGGGCGGTAGTGGAGCCAGCATAGGTGGCGCAGGCATCTTCAACGTAGGCAAGTCGAAGGCCCAGATGTACGAGAAGGGTGGCGACCTGGGCATCACCTTCAAGGACGTAGCCGGACAGGCAGGTGCCAAGCAGGAGATGCAAGAGATTGTGGACTTCCTGAAGAATCCGCAGAAATATACGGAGTTAGGTGGCAAGATACCCAAGGGTGCCCTGCTGGTAGGTCCTCCGGGAACGGGTAAGACGCTGCTGGCCAAGGCTGTAGCCGGCGAGGCCGGTGTTCCTTTCTTCTCGATGTCGGGTTCCGA
>DEWO01000120.1:0-5300 GCA_002363695.1 Prevotella sp. UBA3208 | reverse complement strand
CGGGTTCCGACTTTGTCGAGATGTTTGTGGGTGTGGGTGCCTCTCGCGTGCGCGACCTTTTTGAAAAAGCCAAGCAGAAGGCTCCCTGCATCATCTTCATTGACGAGATTGACGCTGTGGGCCGTGCGCGAAGCAAGAACCCCGCCATGGGTGGCAACGACGAGCGCGAGAATACGCTGAACGCCCTGCTGACGGAGATGGACGGCTTCGGCACCAACAGCGGCATCATCACACTGGCCGCCACCAACCGTGCCGACATGCTGGACTCAGCCCTGATGCGTGCAGGCCGCTTTGACCGCCAGATACACGTTGACCTGCCCGACCTGAACGAGCGCAGGGAGATATTCGTAGTACACCTGAAGCCCCTGAAACTGGACGAGAACCTGGACATCGACTTCCTGGCTCGCCAGACACCTGGCTTCTCGGGTGCCGACATTGCCAACGTGTGCAACGAGGCCGCCCTCATTGCCGCCCGCCATAACAACGAGAAGGTGGGCAAGCAGGACTTCCTGGACGCCGTAGACCGCATCATTGGCGGACTGGAAAAGAAAACCAAGGTGATGACCGAGGCCGAAAAGAAGTCGATAGCCATCCACGAGGCCGGCCATGCTACCATCTCGTGGTTTACCGAGTTTGCCAACCCGCTGGTCAAGGTGTCCATCGTACCTCGTGGACGCGCCTTAGGTGCTGCGTGGTATCTGCCCGAAGAGCGCGTGTTGCAGACCAAGGAGGCCATGCTGGACGAGATGTGCTCGCTGCTCGGCGGGCGTGCTGCCGAGGAGTTGTTTATAGGCCATATCTCGACAGGAGCCATGAACGACCTGGAGCGCACCACTAAGCAAGCTTACGGCATGATAGCCTATGCGGGCATGAGCGACAGGCTGCCAAACATCAGCTATTACAACCAACAGGAGTATTCGTTCCAGAAGCCCTACTCAGAGACCACGGCGAAGATTATGGACGACGAGGTGCTGAAGATGGTCAACGAACAGTACGAACGTGCCAAGCAGATACTGAGCGAGCACAAGGAAGGCCACGCTCAGCTGGCACAACTGCTGGTAGAGCGCGAAGTCATCTTTGCTGACGACGTAGAAAAGATATTCGGCAAGCGTCCCTGGACAAGCCGTGCCGAGGAGCTGCTGGAAGCTCAGCAGCGTGCCGAGGCCGAGGCTATGGCCGAGCGCCGTGCCAAGGAACTGGAGGCAAAGGCCGCAGAAGAAGCAGCCAACTCGGAGGCGACAGCCAGCCCAGAGGGCACAGACGCCTCAGAACATTCAGACAATAACTAAAAAACTTGATATGAAGAACTTCATTATCCGCACCATTACAGGCGCCATCTTTGTGGCAGCCATCGTGGCATCCTTCTTGCGCCCTGAAGCGATGGTGCTATTGTTCAGCATCGTCACCGGAATGACCATCTGGGAGTTTGCCGGACTTGTGAATGAACGTCCCGGCGTCACCATCAACCGCTTCATCTGCACTGTGGCTGGCGTTTACTTTTTCTACGCCATGACCTACTTCTGCAGCGACCTCTATGGCGGTGTAGCCAAGTCGGTGGTGTTCATCCCCTATCTGGTCACTGTGGTATATCTGCTCATTTCAGAGCTCTACGCCAAGCAGGAAGACCCCATCAACAACTGGGCCTACACCATGCTCTCGCAGATGTATATCGCCCTACCCTTCTCGCTACTTAACGTGTTAGCCTTCACGGCAACCCCCAACGGACAGATCAGCTTTAACACGCTGCTGCCCCTGTCCATCTTCGTGTTCCTGTGGGTAAACGACACCGGGGCCTACTGTGTCGGCTCGCTACTGGGACGGCACAAGTTGTTCCCACGCATCTCACCAGGTAAATCGTGGGAGGGCTGCATCGGAGGAGCCGTCTTCGTACTGGTGGTGGCCTACATCATCAGCTACTACATCGACAACGGTATACTCAGCACCCTACAATGGCTGGGGCTGGGACTCGTCGTGGTGGTCTTCGGCACCTGGGGCGACCTGGTAGAGAGCCTGTTCAAGCGCACTCTGGGCATCAAGGACAGTGGTAACATCCTGCCCGGACATGGTGGTATGCTGGACCGCTTCGACTCATCGCTGCTGGCCATACCCGCAGCCGTAGTCTACCTTTATACACTATCACTCTTTTGACTTTGATTTTTTAGACTTTATGATATGAAGAAGCTATTAACTATTATCCTCTGCTTTTGCACACTGAGCGTAATTGCTCAAGACCCCGTGAAGAAGTACGGACAGTTGCAAGTGAAAGGCGCCCAGCTTTGCGACCAGCAAGGCCGGCCTGTTATTCTCCGTGGTGTCAGCCTGGGTTGGCACAACCTCTGGCCACGCTTCTACAACAAGAAGGTGGTGCAGACCCTAAAGCAGGACTGGCACGCCTCGGTGGTACGTGCCGCCATGGGCATCATGATAGAAGACAACTATCTGGAAAACCCGACCTACGCCATGCAGTGCATGACTCCCGTCATTGAGTCGGCCATCAAGCAGAACGTATATGTCATCATCGACTGGCACTCGCACATACTGAAAACCCAGGAGGCCAAGGCCTTCTTTGGTGAGATGGCACAGAAGTACGGCAAGTACCCACACGTTATCTATGAAATCTTCAACGAGCCTGTGGAAGACAGCTGGACAGACCTGAAGAAATATGCCACTGAGGTCATTGGCGAGATTCGCAAGTACGACCCCGACAACGTGGTTCTGGTAGGCTGTCCCCACTGGGACCAGGACATCCATCTGGTGGCCGAGAGTCCCCTGCAGGGCTTTGACAATATCATGTACACTGTCCACTTCTATGCTGCCACCCACGGCGACCATCTGCGCCAGCGCACGGAAGCAGCAGTCAAGAAGGGCATCCCCGTATTCATCTCTGAGAGTGGAGCCACCGAAGCCTCTGGCGACGGCAAGATAGACCCTGAGAGTGAGGAACAGTGGATACAGATGTGTGAGCGTCTGGGTGTCAGCTGGGTATGCTGGAGCATCAGCGACAAGAACGAGAGTTGCTCGATGCTGCTCCCCCGTGCAACTGCTACAGGTCCTTGGGCAGACGATGTCATCAAGGAATATGGAAAATTAGTAAAACGACTCTTACTGAAATACAACAAATGACCGAACGCGACAAGCTTATCACCGCCAATATGGGTTATGTGGTGACCCTGGCCCGTCAGTACAAAAGCGACATCCTGAGCATTGACGACTTGGTCAACGAGGGCAGCATCGGACTGATGAAGGCCGCAGAGAAGTACGACCCCTCCCGTGGGAAGCCCTTTGTCACTTTTGCTGCACCCTACATCCGACGCAGCATTGAGACCGCTATCAGCCGACTGGAAACTACCACTGACGTACGCTCCACGGACGAGTCGCTCCCCGTGGGCAGCCGCAACAACTATACGTTGCTCAACGTACTGGAAGACAAAGATGCCGGCAAGGCTGACGTGCTGACCGAAGAGAACACGCTGACCGACGACCTGCTGCGCGTGATGAACGTCCTCAGCGAACGCGAGCAACGGGTGCTGAACCTCTACTACGGTAACGGATACGAGCGTCAGACGATGGCCGAGATTGGCGAAGTCATGGAACTGAAACGCGAGCGAGTGCGCCAGATACGCGACCAGGCCCTGCGCAAGTTACGCAAGGCCGCCCGCACCATTGCCGTCGTGCTGTGTTTCCTGTTGTTCTCCCTGCCCGTTGATGCCAAGCTGATCAAAGTGCTGGCCATCGGCAACAGCTTCTCCGAAGACGCCGTGGAGCAGAACCTCTACGAGTTGGCAGCAGCACAAGGCGACTCGCTGGTCATCGGCAATGCCTACATCCCTGCTTGCACCATTGAGATGCACCTGTATAACCTAAAGAATTCGCGTCAGAAATACGCCTACCGTAAGGTGGTAGGCGGGCAGAAGAAAGAAGAGAAGAACGTCACCCTGCAACGCATCATTCTGGACGAGCCGTGGGACATCATTACCCTGCAGCAAGCCAGCCTGCTCTCAGGACTTGCCGACACCTACAAGAACCTGCCTGCGCTGAAACGTCAGGTCAAGCTGCTGGCCACCAATCATGAGGCAGACATCTGGTGGCACATGACATGGGCCTACGCCAAGAGTTTCAAGAGCGCCAACTTCGAAATCTACGGCAACGACCAGCAGCGTATGTTCAACAGCATTGTCGACTGTCTGCGCAAAGAGGTTCCCAAGGCCAACATCACCACCATCATCCCTACAGGAACGGCCATCCGTCTGATGCGCTACCACAAGGGTGACACGCTGAATCGCGACGGCCAGCACCTGTCGCTGACCCTCGGACGCTATACAGCAGCATGTGTCTGGTGCGAAATGCTGACAGGGCGCAACATCGACCACAACACCTATTTTCCCCAGACCATCAAGGCAGAAGACGCCCGTATGTGTCGCATGATAGCCCACGAAGCCATTTTCATGCAGAAGTTGCGCCAGTACGACATCATCTTCTGACGGCTAACACGTTGAAAAAAGAAAAAGGAGGCTCAATGCCTCCTTTATTCTTTTTCCGATTGGTCAACGCCTTAGAAAGTCCACTTGGCAGCTATCGTCGGAATGGCATAGAACTTGTGGTTGTTGCCATCGTTGTTGAACACGAAGTTATTACTAATCTCAACCTCGGTACCCACACTGACGTTGATGCCCTCCATGCCTTTCAGCGCATTGAAGTTGAACCAGAACTGAGGCTCGGACAGCAGAATCAGCTTGCCACAGACATCCTTGTCATACCACACATCCAGAAAACCAGAGAAGGTGCAGAGTCCTTTGGCAAAGGTGTCGCCCCATACTGCCGTCACCTGGAATCCGTTGAAAGCACCGCGACCATAGCCCTTGAAATAATACTTATACATAGCCTGTAGCGAGAAGGTCTTGGTGAAGTCCTTCGAGGCCCAGTTCCAGGCACCACCACCCAGAAAGGCATGTTGGAAACGATTACCAATGCCCGTGTGCTTAATGGTTGTAGCGCCGCCGTCGTACTCCAAGTGGAGCGCCCACTGCTTGTTGGCCGTCAGGTTGAACTCACGTGCAATCTCCCAATAGGCACCGGCAGCACCGTCGCTAAAGTAGTCGATGTCAGTAAACATGAAAGTGGAACCCCACTTGTCAGGCTTGAACATCTCAAAAGTAGTGGTCACATTGGGACGAGACGTCAAGTCACTGTAGAACGAATGTCCCAGATCGTAATGCAACTGAATGTTCTGTGCACTGGCTGTCATAGCGAAAGCCGTAAAAAGCAACGAAAAGAAGTACTTTCTCATATATGATTTGGTT
>DEWO01000033.1 GCA_002363695.1 Prevotella sp. UBA3208 | reverse complement strand
CCAGCATGTGGTCAAAGAATCCCAGACCTGTCTCGATGTCGCAATGCCCGTTGCCGTCCAAGTCCACGCTGACGTAGATGTCCGTCTCCTTGGTGGTACGTCTCACCTCTGCCTTGCGCTCGCCTCCGTAGGCTATTTCTGCCGCTTTGTCCCAGTCGCCTATCTGCAGAAACTGGCAACCGATGTTGGCAGCAAACTGCCTGTCCGTCTCTCTGTCGCCAATGACGTAGCTGTGGGCGATGTTGTATTCAGGCGAGTTCATATACTTCTCCACCAGTCCTGTGTTGGGCTTACGGGTGGGGGCGTTGTCTTCGGGAAAATGCGGATCAATGAGGATGTCATCAAATTCCACTCCCTCGCCCTTCAGTGTGTCGATGATGAAGTTCTGTACGGGCCAGAAGGTGTCTTCTGGAAATGCTTCCGTTCCCAGACCGTCCTGATTGGACACCATGACGAACAGGTAGTCCGTATGTTGTCTGAGGAAGACGAGGTTGGAGATAGCGCGAGGTACGAACTGCAGCTTCTCAAAACTGTCTATCTGCTCGTCCTCTGGTTCGCGGATAATCGTTCCGTCGCGGTCTATGAATAGGATTTTCTTCATAATCTGCGCTTTTATAATTTTGTCGTTATTCGTTTTTTTACTGAATCAGGTTCTGCAGGCTCTTCCGCTTTTCTTCACGTGCCTGTGCGGAACCACATACATAGTAGTAGTGCACCAACAGTAACTGGCTGACATAGAACTGTACAAATGCCGTCAGCACAAAGGTGAAGAAGGTCAGCCCCGTCATGTAGGAAGGCATCCCTGAGGGGTCTCCGATAAGCATTCCCTGCAGTGCCTTCAGGTTGGCCAGGCAAAGTATGACGGCAGGAATCAGCACGATGCAGCTGACCAGCATCACCAGCAGGGCACTGGTGAACAGCACGATGAGCATCAGTCCTGTATTTCGGAGTTGCATCTTCCAGCTGTATCGTGGAGCCAGCCAGTAGTCGCGGTGCAACTTCAGTACCCTTCGTACCAGCGCATAGATGATGGGCAGCACTAAGGGCATGAGAACCAGAGTCAAGAGGGCTGCAATGCTGTCTGGCTTCATCAGTAGCATCAGTGCTCCAAAGGTGCCGTAGAGTATGGCCAGCACCAGTGCTGTGAGCCACGATTTCTTGAAAAACGAGCGGAACTGCTCCATATAGAGTCTGAATCCCGTGTTGAGCACACTACGGTAACTACGGGCTTTCAGAAGCGTCAAATCTTTTTCTTTTTCCATGTTTTTAATTGTTTTGCCGTGCAAAGGTACAAAAAACTCTCAACTTTTTGCGCTTTTCTCATGAAAGATTCAAATTATTTTCGTAACTTTGGAAAGATTTCTTGCTTTTCTTTATATAAAGGCAGTTTGGGGAATTGAAGGAAAATGGGGTTACGATTTGGAAACCGTTCTATTTCTACGAATATCAAGGTTGTTGGGAATGATGAGGTTATTACGGGTGAGATAGCGTAAATCATTGATATTGCGCCTGTTTGCTGTCATTTGCACTTTTGAGATTCTTTCGAATTGGAAAGAATGTTGAGCCTGTTCCGTTACCAAAGTGTTACTCCCATTACTGCGTTTGGTAACTGGGACTCGAACTCTGCTCGCTTCGCTCGTCGAAGAACACTTAGTGAAAATATGGAAGTCTGTACGAAATTTCCAACGCCCCGGAAAGGCAAGGATAATTGAATATAAACACATTTTTTCAACTCACAGTTACCACTTTAAGACCAGTTTGTCCCCTTGCACTAAGCAAGTACCCAAGCTATACCCAAGTCCTACCCAAGCCCACGGAGCACCTTAGGACTTGGCTACACCTTGGGTAGGACTTGGGTAGGGCTTGGGTATGACTTGCATGGCTTTAGCTGAATAGCATAGTGTGACAAAAAGGGAAGATGGCTTGGAAGTTTCAAAATAATTGTTTATCTTTGCTCCAGAAAAAGTTAAAAGAGGTCCACGGACGGGTACATATATCAATATAGGTAACTTTTATCTTTATCATTGATGAGTGGGATGCCAAGGGTGGACGGCACTATAGGCAGAAGTCTCGTTTTGGTACGCTGCTGTTGCATTGTATGCTGGGTATTGGTATCCCCTTTATAGCGCTTCTAAGTATTGCCGTAGAAGTTAAAAAGCACTATCAGAAAACGTTTTATTGCGATAAGTGTTTGCTATTTTAAAATAGTTTTCGTATCTTTGCCCGCTAAATATGAAAAATATCAAGTGGGGCTTCATCGGTTGCGGTGATGTTGTTGAGAAAAAAAGCGGTCCAGCCTTTTCTGAGGTGGAAGGATCCAGTGTGGTTGCTGTGATGAGTCGCAGCGAGGGCAAGGCCCGCAGCTATGCCGAGCGTCACGGAATAGGCCATTGGTACAAAGATGCCCAGGAGCTGATTGACGACGACGAGGTGAATGCTGTCTATATAGCCACTCCTCCGTCGAGTCATGCCACCTATGCCATTATGGCCATGAAGGCTGGCAAACCTGTTTATGTCGAGAAACCGCTGGCATCGTCCTATGAGGACTGCCTGCGCATCAATCGTGTGTCCGAGGAGACTGGCATACCTTGTTTCTGTGCATACTATCGCCGCCAGCTTCCGTACTTTGGGAAGGTGAAGGAGATAGTCGAACGGGGTGTCATAGGCCAGGTGGTCAATGTTCAGGTACGCTTTGCCGTTCCTCCTCGTGAAGCCGACTATGCTGTCGACGGCAAGCTGCCTTGGCGACTGCAACCCCAGATTGCGGGTGGCGGCTATTTCTACGATATGGCTCCTCACCAGCTGGACTTTCTGCAGCAGCTGTTTGGAGTCATTGTGGAGGCTCGTGGCATCTGCGCCAATCGTGGAGGCCTTTATGCGGCCGAGGATACGGTGAACGCCTGCTTCGAGTTCGAGAACGGACTCTCTGGTGCCGGCTCGTGGTGTTTTGTGGCTCACGAGTCTGCCTGCGAGGACCGCATCCACCTGGTGGGCAATCGTGGGGCTGTGTCGTTCTCAGTCTTCGACTATCAACCCATCCACCTCTATACGATGTCTGGTGAAGAGAACTTCGTGGTGCCTAATCCACCTTACGTGCAGGCTCCGCTAATCAAGAATGTGATAGAACATCTGCAGGGCATCAGCGTCTGCAGTAGTACCAGCCAGTCGGCTACACCTGTCAACTGGGCATTGGACTGTATTCTTGGAAAATTCTGAATCGATGCGAAAGGTCGTGTTCCTGCTGATGTTGATGACGAGCCTGATGGCGATGGCTGGCGACTCCCTGAGTGTGGAGCCTGCTCCTGTCTCCAAGAAGGGCAGCTGGCTGAAGCGTGTCATCGACGCTTTCAGTGACCAGGACACACTCTATGTCGAGCCCCAGCATTACAACTGGGCACTCATGCTGCAGTCAGTCACTACCTACGACTACTATCGTCTGAGCACGACGGGACCCAACGGACAGTCCATTTCGTTCTCGCCCCAACTCGACGTCCGCTTCGGACCTTATTTCGGGTGGCGCTGGGTATTCCTCGGATATACGGTCGACCTGCGCAACCTGAACATCTTCAACAAGTCGCCTAAGTTCGAGCTGGATGCCAGTATCTATAGTGCCCGCTTTGGTGCCGACTTGTTCTTTCGTCGGACGGTAAATGACTATAAGATTCGCAGTGCCTACATGGGCCATGACATCAATACCCGGAATCTGGAGGGGGTTGCCTTCGATGGCCTGAAGGTCAGCATCACAGGTGTCAACCTCTACTATATCTTCAACTACAGGCACTTCTCCTATCCGGCCGCCTTTGCACAGAGCTCCTGTCAGAAAATCAGTTGTGGCACATGGATGGCCGGATTGGGTTATCTGAACAATCACATCGACTTCGACTATGAGCGTATGGAGGCATTGACCAAGGAGCACCTCGGACAGGAAGTCAAGCTCGACAGCGGCTTCCGTTTCAACAGTGTCAAGTATCGTAATATCAGTGCTTCCGTGGGCTATGCCTACAACTGGGTCTTTGCACGCAACTGGCTGTTTTGCAGTAGTTTGTCGATGGCCATAGGATACAAGAAGTCCTATAGTGAGGATGAGAAGAGTATTAATAGTGGCTTCGACTTCAGTAATTTCAACATTGATGGCATCGGACGCTTCGGAATCGTATGGAACAATACCAAGTGGTATGCGGGTGCGTCGGCCATCGTCCGGGCCTACAACTACCATAAGTCGCGATTTGCCGCTAACAACATCTTTGGCGACTTCAATATTTATGTCGGATTAAACTTTGGTCCTCGTGGACCGTATAAGAAAAAAAGGACGTTATGAAGAGACACTGCATATTGACAATGATATTCCTCGCGGCACTCACTGTGCAGGCACAGGTGACCTACGAACGGCAGGACAGCATGACCATCTGCCGTCTGCTTCAGACAACTACCCCACAGACGGACGTGCTTACGCTGGCACGCCACTTCCTGGGAGTGCCCTATGTGGCTCATACGCTGGAGGTCAATGTGGATGCCTCGCTGCCAGTCGCTAAGGACGAACGTCTCGTGGTCAACACGCGTCAGCTGGACTGCACTACGCTGGTAGAGACGGTGGTGGCACTCAGGCTGTGTGCCCAGCAGGGCAAGCGCACGTGGAACGACTATATTACCATGTTGCGCCAACTCCGTTATCGGGAGGGCAAGCTCGACGGCTATGCCTCGCGCCTGCACTATTTCTCCGACTGGATCAACGACAAGAGTGCCATGCAACTGGTTCTGGATATCCAGCGTCCCAATCCGCCCTTTACGGCTGTCCAGCGGATTGCCGTCAGCTACATGAGTGAGCACGCTCAGGCCTATCGTGCACTGAAGGCCCATCCTGAGCTGGTGCCCCTCATCCGTCGTCAGGAGCAGGCGCTGACGGGTCAGACGGCCCGCTACATCCCCAAGTCGGAGGTGAAGAATACCACTTTGATGCGTCAGACGGTAAAGGATGGCGACATCATTGCTATCACCTGCAACAAGACAGGGCTCGACATTGCCCATCTGGGCTTTGCCGTGTGGCGTTCCGACGGGCTCCATCTGCTCAATGCCTCGCAGATTCGCCGCAAGGTGGTCGAGGAGCCCATGTCACTGCGCTACTACCTGTCGAAACACCCGACGTTCACAGGCATTCGCATAGTGAGACTAAAATGAATTGTAAACAAAGAAAATTACTCAATAAATTGTAAATTCGTGAATTAAAAAATAAAAAAAGACGCTTATGGAATTACCCGATTTTATGAGTTATGCCAATAAGTTCTCGCAGACGGACTTTACGGAAAAGATTGCCCGCATAGCCAAGCGTGCAGGTTCAAAACTGGTGTATGCTGCCCTCATTCTGTACTACACGTTGCAGAGCGACAAGGTGAGTGCTGCCAACAAGGCCATGATTATTGGTGCCCTGGGCTACCTCATCAGCCCGCTCGACGTGATGCCCGATGCCATTCCCATTGCCGGACTGGCTGACGACCTGGGTGTGCTCATCTTTGTGCTGAAGAAGGTGTGGACAGACATAGATCCCTCTATTCAGGAACGGTCAAAGGAGAAGTTGTCCAAGTGGTTCGACGAGGATGAGATTGCTGAAATCGACGACATCTTCAAGGGTGAGTAACTCGCTGGAGAATGGTTAACGAGTATCAGATAAGGGTTCAACCCCATGTGGCTGCCAACGAGCAGGCACTGAGGAGTTATGTTGCCGAGGAGTATGGCTTCGACGTGCGTACGCTGACAGCTCTGCGCATCCTGCGACGCAGCATCGATGCCCGACAACGCACTATCTTTGTCAACCTGAAGGTCAGGGCGTACATCAACGAGATGCCTCAGGACGACGAGTACGTCCATACGGACTATCCCGATGTCTCCGACGCTCCGCAGGTCATTGTGGTGGGGGCCGGACCGGGTGGCTTGTTTGCTGCCCTCCGACTCATCGAGCTGGGGCTGCGTCCTGTGGTGCTGGAACGTGGCAAGGACGTACGCGAACGCAAGCGTGACCTGGCACAGATAGCCAAGACGCAGCAGGTGGATGCCGAGAGCAACTACTGCTTTGGCGAGGGTGGGGCAGGAGCCTACTCGGACGGTAAACTCTACACGCGCTCCAAGAAACGTGGCTCCATCGAGAAGATACTGAATGTCTTCTGCCAGCATGGTGCGTCTGCCAACATCCTGGCTGATGCCCATCCACATATCGGTACGGACAAGCTGCCGCGAGTCATCGAGAATATGCGTAACACCATCCTGCACAGTGGTGGTGAGGTACACTTCCAGACCAAGATGACGCGCCTCCTGACGGAGGGCAACAAGGTGATTGGTGTCGAGGCCCTCAGCCATCAGCCCTCAGCCCTCAGCCATCATACCTATCTGGGGCCGGTCATCCTGGCTACGGGCCATTCGGCTCGTGATGTCTATCGCTATCTGGCTGATGCCCGTGTGGAGATAGAGGCCAAGGGCATTGCCGTCGGGGTGCGTCTGGAACATCCGGCAGAACTCATCGACCAGATACAATACCACTCGCGTCAGGGTAGGGGCAAGTACCTACCGGCAGCCGAATACTCATTCGTCACTCAGGTCGACGGACGCGGCGTCTACTCGTTTTGTATGTGTCCGGGAGGCTTCGTCATCCCTGCTGCCACCGACAAGGAGCAGATAGTGGTCAACGGCATGAGCCCCTCCAATCGTGGAGGACGGTGGTCCAACTCGGGCATGGTAGTCGAGGTACGTCCTGAGGACATCCCGCTCGCCTCTGATGCCTCCCCTCTCCGGGTGATGGCATTCCAGGAACAGCTGGAGCGCGACTGCTGGCAACAGGGCAACAGAAAGCAGACGGCTCCTGCGCAGCGCATGGCTGATTTCGTCAACAAGCGGCTCAGCTACGACCTGCCCCAGACTTCGTATGCCCCGGGACTCATCTCGTCGCCCTTACACTTCTGGATGCCCCAGTTCATCAGCCATCGGCTGCAAGAGGGCTTCAAGGCTTTCGGACGCCAGAGTCATGGGTTCCTGACCAACGAGGCGGTGATGATAGGTGTTGAGACACGTACCAGCAGTCCTGTGCGTATTGTTCGCAATCCGGAGACGCTGATGCACGTCCGGCTGGAGGGGCTGTTCCCTTGTGGCGAGGGTGCTGGCTATGCTGGTGGAATCGTGTCGGCTGGGGTCGACGGTGAGCGCTGTGCAGAAATGTGCGCAAGGTATATGGGATTGGGTGATTGTTAAAAAAAGTAAGCCGACAGCACTTTTTTGGCTTTTCACGCTTCACTTTTACCCGAAATTCGTATCTTTGCAGATTAGATTGACAAACTTACTAAAAACCAAAAATAATTATGTTATCACAGCAAGATTTGAAACAGTTGGCTCAGAAGGGTATCTCTGAGGCACAAATTGAGAGACAGTTAGGCGAGTTCAAAACAGGCTTCCCCTTTCTGAAACTGGAGGCTGCTGCCGCTATCGGCAAGGGCATCGTCGCTCCCACGGCAGGCGAGCGCCAGCAGTATGTAGAGGCTTGGAAGCAGTACAAGGCTGCAGGCAAGCGCGTGGTTAAGTTCGTACCTGCATCGGGTGCTGCCAGCCGTATGTTCAAGGACATGT
>DEWO01000070.1 GCA_002363695.1 Prevotella sp. UBA3208 | reverse complement strand
AGAGGGGTCAGGAGAGGGGTTGTCCCTTGTCGCCCTCTATCCCCAGCCGGGCCGCACCCATCAGCTGCGCATCCACTGTGCCCACCCCGACGGCCTGGGACGACCCATTGTGGGCGACGAGCTCTATGGCACCAAGGGCGAACGGCTGATGCTGCACGCCGCCGAGATATGGTTCCGCCATCCCGTGACGGGCGAGGAGATGCACCTCGTGTCGCCACCACCCTTCTGAGAAGAGTGGCCGAAATCCCAAGACCTCGAAACATCGAAACATCGAAATAACGAAATAACAAAATCAAAATCAAAAATGGTCAAGCACATTATTCTCTGGACACTGAATCCAGAACTCTCCGAAGCGGAGAAAGAGGCCGTCAAGGCCGGTATCAAGGAAGGCTTGGAAGGCCTGGTAGGTCAGGTTCCCGGACTTCTCGAAGCCACCGTACACATCAGCGGACGCCTGGCGTCGTCAACAGCCGACGTTATGCTGGACAGCACCTTCGACAATGCAGAGTCCCTCAAGGGCTACAAGAACCACCCTGCCCACGTAGCGGTAGCCAACGGCAAGGTACGCCCCTACACTGCCCAGCGCTCCTGCCTCGACTTCGAGGTACGGAAAGACTAATCAAAACAAGTCTGAACTATTAAAACAAAAAAAAGCCCCACCAATCGGCGAGGCTTTTCCTTTGTTACTTTGCGGTCTGTTTACTTCTTGTTCAGGGCCAGGTCAATGGCAACGGCAATGGCAACGGTAGCACCGACCATCGGGTTGTTACCAATACCCAGGAAGCCCATCATCTCAACGTGAGCGGGCACTGAGCTTGAACCGGCGAACTGAGCGTCAGAGTGCATACGACCCATGGTGTCAGTCATACCGTAGGAAGCGGGACCGGCAGCCATGTTGTCGGGGTGCAGGGTACGGCCCGTACCACCACCGCTGGCTACTGAGAAGTAGGGCTTGCCAGCCAGCGTGCGCTCCTTCTTGTAGGTACCTGCAACGGGGTGCTGGAAGCGGGTGGGGTTGGTAGAGTTACCCGTGATGCTGACGTCAACATTCTCGTGCCACAGGATGGCAACGCCCTCACGGACGTCGTCGGCACCATAGCACTTTACCTTCAGACGGCTGGGGTTGTTGCCATAGGGAACCTCCTTGACAATCTTCAGCTCTGAGGTGAAGTAGTCGAACTGAGTCTGCACGTAGGTGAAGCCGTTGATGCGGCTGATAATCTGGGCTGCGTCCTTGCCCAGACCGTTCAGGATGACACGGAGGGGCTTCTTGCGAACCTTGTTGGCCATCTCGGCAATCTTGATGGCACCCTCGGCTGCTGCGAACGACTCGTGACCTGCCAGGAAGGCAAAGCACTCAGTCTCCTCGCGGAGCAGACGGGCAGCCAGGTTACCGTGACCCAGACCAACCTTACGGTCGTCAGCCACAGAACCGGGGATGCAGAAGCTCTGCAGACCGATACCGATAGCCTCGGCAGCGTCGGCAGCTGTCTTCACGCCCTTCTTGATAGCGATAGCGGCACCGCAAACGTATGCCCACTTAGCGTTCTCAAAGCAGATACGCTGGGTGTCCTCACACATCTGGTAGGGGTCTACACCAGCCTTGTCACAAATCTCGTTGGCCTCTTCAATACTGTTGATGCCATTCTCCTTCAGAGCAGCAAGAACCTGGTTGATACGGCGCTCCTGACTCTCAAACTGTACTTTTCTTATCATAGGAATAACTTTTTTCAATTAATACTTCAATTCTTCTATTCTTCAATTCTTTAATTATTCCTTGCGCGGGTCAATAGCCTTTACAGCACCCTGCTCCTCAGTCGTACGGCCATAGGAACCAGTGTTCTTCTTCATAGCCTCGTTGGCGTCCATACCGTTCTTGATGGCTTCCATCATCTTGCCCAGATGTACGTACTCGTAGCCGCAAACCTCGTTGTTGGCATCCAGATACATCTTGGTGATGTAGCCCTCGGTCAGCTCCAGATAGCGAGTACCCTTGGCAACTGTACCATACAGTGTACCCGTCTGTGAGCGCAGACCCTTACCCAGGTCCTCCAGACCGGCACCGATAGCCAGACCGCCCTCAGAGAAAGCACTCTGCGTACGACCATAGACAATCTGCAGGAACAGTTCGCGCATAGCGGTGTTGATAGCGTCGCACACCAGGTCAGTGTTCAGAGCCTCCAGCAGGGTCTTGCCCGGCAGAATCTCGCTGGCCATAGCGGCTGAGTGGGTCATACCGGTGCAACCGATAGTCTCCACCAGCGCCTCCTGGATGATGCCGTCCTTCACATTGAGGCTCAGCTTGCAGGCTCCCTGCTGAGGAGCGCACCAGCCAATACCGTGAGTGTAACCAGAAATGTCCTTGATCTCTTTTGCCTGAATCCACTTGCCCTCCTCGGGAATGGGTGCAGGACCATGGTAAGCGCCCTTACAGACACTACACATGTTCTTCACTTCAGTTGAATAAATCATATTTGCTTAATTTATAAAAACATAAAAATGTATATGCATTCTGTAAAATGCAAAGTTACCGCCTTATTCTGAATAAACCAAAGGCAAATTCTATTATTTAAGAACAATTAACAACAAAAACCGTCTTTTGACCTAAGTCAAGAAGAAGCCCATTTCTGCATAAAAAGTGTGTAAACCCTTGGTGTGTTCGCACACAATACGTACCTTTGCACCGTCTAAGAGAGACAAACAGACAAGAACAGACATAGAAAAGTAGTTTTTAGGATTAACAAAATTAGGAAAGGGTTTGAGTTATGATTATTTTAAATTATGTAGTCGTTACGCTCGCCAAGAAAGGCCTGCACATGATGAAACACTAAACCACTAACGACAGGGCTTCTCTCCGAGGAAAATGATATATTGAGAAGCATTAGAAACGGTCCTGCTATCCCACAAGGTTGGCAGGATTTTTTGTTTATTAGTATTTATGAAAACAGTACCCATTGAAATCAACATCAACATTCAACATGTAGAAGACCTGCGTATCAAACTGAACGGAAAGGAATACGCGTTAGTTCCCATTGAAGACAGCAAGGAAGAGCAACAAGTCCAAAGCAACGCCCCCACCCTGACAGCCTTTGTGGAACAACTCATTCAAGACCTGCGCCGCGAAGGCCGCGTACGCACGTCAGAGACCTATCACGGCGCACTGACCAGCTTCAAGAAATTCCTTCAGGGAAAAGATATCGCCATCAGTGCCATAGACAGTACCCTGATAGCCAAATACGAACAACACCTGAAAGGGCAAGGCCTCATCAGCAACTCCACCTCTTTCTATATGCGCGTGCTACGTACCATATATAATAAGGCCGTAGCCAATCATTATACCACAGACAAGCAGCCGTTTGCCAAAGTCTATACCGGCATCGGCAAAACCGTCAAGCGAGCCATCTCCCTGGAGGCCATTCAGCGCATCAGCCATCTGACGGGACTCACCAAGAAAGAAGAGTGGGCCCGCGACCTGTTCCTGCTCTCCTTCTACACCCGAGGCATGGCCTTCATCGACTTGGCCAACCTCAGCCCCCAGAACATCAAGAACGGCATTCTTACCTACCGGCGTCATAAGACCGGACAGGAGATTATCATGCGTTGGGAACCCCAGATGCAGGCCATTGTCAATCGCCACCCCTCGCCCAACAAGCAATACCTACTGCCCATCATCAAGCGCATCAATGGCCGCGAGCGCTGTCAGTATCGCGAGGGACTGCGCGTCGTCAATGCCATGCTGAAGCCCGTAGGCCGCAAGGTGGGCCTCACCGAGCCACTCACCATGTACGTCGCCCGCCACTCATGGGCCAGCATAGCCCGTTCCATGAACATTCCCCTCAACATCATCAGCCAAGGCATGGGACACACCTCTGAGCAGACCACCCAAATCTACCTCAAGTCGCTCCGCAACAAAGGACTCGACGCCGCCAACGCCAACATCATTAAAGCCGTAAGTAACCTGACTACCAATGAGTTAATTAATAAGTAGAGTTGTATAAATCTTTTTAACACTCTTAACATTTTCTCCCCCTCTCTGCCGCAAGAGGCATGGTTAAA
>DEWO01000034.1 GCA_002363695.1 Prevotella sp. UBA3208 | reverse complement strand
GCCATCTCGCTCCAGATGCTCAGCTTACGCTGGTCCTTGTTCTGCTTGGCCACACGCAGCCCACAATAGCTGACATCGCCGTCGGGCTGCCACTCGATGCGCAGCTGCTGGCGCTTGCCTTTAGGCAATACTTTGCGGAACTTATAGGTATTGGGGTTCCACGCGGTGCGCCAACGCTCGGCCACTACCTCCTTACCGCCGATATATACCTTAATATATCCGGCATAGTAGAGGATGAAGTGATAGACGGCCTCCTTCGGTGCTTCGATATATCCTTCGTAGACCACCTTGGCACCATTGAGTCTGAAACCCTTCGGCAGGTTCTTGATGCCACCGGGCTCCGTTTGGTTAGCCAGTTCTGAAGCGGCGGGGCAGTCGAACTCATAGTAGATAGAGTCCTCGTCGCGCACCAGTCGCTGGCCGTCCTTGTCGGTATAGGTTCCCGTCAGGTGACCTTCCCTACCCTGCTTGTCGTAGAGTTTGAAAGCACGGCCCAGTTGCAAGTAGTCCTCGGGATTGCCGAAACGGCAGTAACTGTACGAATCCCACAACAGGCCATAATTCTTGTTGGAGAGCACAAAGGGTACGCTGACCTTGGTATTATATTGGAACAGGTCTTCGTTCAGTCCCTTCATGTTCAGTTCCTCTGACTGGTGCTGGCCCAAGCCGTAGAAAGCCTCTTCCTTGGGGCTGTCGAACAACATACGCCACGTCAGCCCGTTGCGCTGCGACTCGGGCACCTTGGCCACGTCGACGCCAATCTCACGGTCGGGCACTCGGAAGGGCTTGAAGGTCTTGCCCTGCTCGGCTTCCTTCAGCAGCGACTGGCCGTCCTTGCCGAAGAACTCCACACGTCCCGACTCTTCGTCCACCTTGGCCGTCACGCCGGCAGCCTTGACCGTCACTACGTCGTCGTCCTCAGTTACCGTGAACTTCGGTTTCGCCGTCTGCCTGACAATGATCAGGCTCTGCTTCTCGGGCAGTTGTGCCTCCGACGTTGCCTGTACCCGGATAATGTTGTCATTGATTACTTGCAAGCGCACCACACGGGCACCGCCTGCCTTCACTTTTTCAACGGGAATCGTTACGAACTGACCGTCTACCTTGTAGTCCGCAGCCATCATTGCCACAGCCGCCATAGAGGCCATTCCCGTCATCAGCAATCTTTGAATGTTCATTTGTTTTGTATTTATTGTTTAAGTTTTCAGTGCTTGCAAAGGTACGAAGAAAATACCATACTCAACGTGACAAAATGTTATCAATTACCGCTCGTTTCGTTTTTATTTCGGTTTTTATACTCTGACGGCATCACTCCATACATCTCCTTGAAGTATTTGGAGAAATAGCGCGGATTGTTGAAGCCGACCTTGTAAGCCACCTCCGCAACCGTCAGTTGGCTCTTGCCCAACAGCTGCTCTGCATGACGCAGACGTATCTGGCGGATAAACTCCGAGGGAGTCAGATCGGTGATGGCCGTCAACTTCTTATACAGATGGACGCGCGACATACCCAACTCCTCCGCCATGGTCTCTACGCTGATGTCGGCATTGTCCAGGTTCTTCTCCACATAGTCAGTAGCAGCCTTGACCAACTTCTCGTCCAGACTTTCTATCTCCAACTCACGAATCTGGGGCTTCAGCTTGGCTTTCAGTTGATTGCTTTCTGTCAGCTTGGACACTTCCTCCAACAGGTTCTCGACATGAGAGAACACCTGTTGCTGCTGTTCGTAGCGCTGTTCGTCCGTCTCCCGCTGCATCATTGCATTGAGACTTTCAAAAGCCTGCCGGAAAGGCTGATGCAATTCATCGTTGATGGTCTCTTCAAATTTCTGCTTCAGTTCGTCTACCCGATGGCTGCTCTCCCGTTCCATCTTCAGTTTCTCCAGACGCAGTTTCTCCTGGCTGCGGCGATATTGCCAACAGACGGTCCATCCAAGCACCAGCATATAGACAAGCCACATCCACCAGGAGCGATACCATGGTGCAGCAATGGAGATGGGCAACCGGGCTTCCGCTGTCCCCATGATGCCGTCGGTCTGCTGACTAAAGTCAGAGTGTGGCGTTGCATTTCCCAACATTCTGACACAGAGCACATAACTGCCAGAGGGCAGTCCCGTGTAAGTAATATCAGGTCTGGCATCCTCCGTATAGCGCCACTGGTCACTGAACCCTTCCAACCGATAGGCAAAACGGGCCCGGTTATGCACCTCGCCACTGTTCGAGCAGAGCTGTATGGTAAACATATTCTCCGAATAGTCCAATTCGAGTCGTTCACCTACGTTCCTCACTTTCTCATTCAACACCTTCACGCCACTGAACTGAGGAACTTCCTTCAGTGGTCTGGCTGCAGTCAGTGCCTGTGGATTGATGACGTCAATGCCTTCATGTCCACCGATGACAATCCTGCCGTCAGGAGCAATCGTGACTGACCGCTGGTTATAGGGGGCATTCTGCAGACCGTCACGATTATTGTAGCTTCTCACCAAGAAGGTCCACTGGCGGTCATCTCCCTGCCGCGGAATCACGTTAGACACTCCGTGCTCGGTCACCACCCACATGCCATGATGGCGGTCCTCCACAATGCCGTTTACCGTCGAGCCTATCAGCCCCGAGTTCATGTCTAACAGATATGTTGCACCTGTCGAGGGGTCA
>DEWO01000104.1:17528-26937 GCA_002363695.1 Prevotella sp. UBA3208 | reverse complement strand
CCTATAACTGGGTTCCCGTCAAGAATCTGATGGTCAATGTCACCGCCATGCCCATGCTGGTATTCTATAACCGAAAGAAAGCAACGCTCTACGACTCTAACTACGACATCTTCCTCTATGAGGAAGACGGTCCCCAAAACGGCAAGAAGCCCTATCCCGACGATATCGATGACCTGTCGTGGACGGAGGACGTGACGCTGGAAGAAACCGACGAAGTGGTGAGACACGGCAAGGTGTCGTTCAATCTGGATGCTCGCGCGTCAATCACCTACAACTGGGACAGGTATTTCCTGAACGTTCACGGACAGTGGAACCAATTCAAGCACAGCGTGGACAACAACACCCTGAAACTGAATGACTGGTTTGTCAATGCCTCACTGGGAGTAAGACTTTAAAACAAATAGCATACAACATGAAACGACTATTAACTAACACTTTGCTGCTGTTGGCAACGGCGCTGACAGCTCAGGCACAACAGGCTACGGCAACGCTATATGCCGACCAGCCGAAATCGAAAATCAACCGCGAGATTTACGGACAGTTTGCCGAACACCTGGGGTCTTGCATCTATGGAGGACTCTGGGTGGGTGAAAACTCGCCGATTCCTAATATCAAGGGATATAGAAAAGACGTCTTCGACGCACTGAAAGCACTGCAGGTACCCGTACTGCGCTGGCCGGGAGGATGCTTTGCCGACGACTACCACTGGATGGACGGCATAGGTCCCAGGGAACAGCGCCCCACCCTGCGAAACAACAACTGGGGAGGCACCATCGAGGACAACTCTTTTGGCACCCATGAGTTCCTGAACCTCTGCGAACTGCTGGGTTGCGAGCCCTATATCAGCGGCAACGTGGGCAGCGGAACGGTGAAGGAGATGGCTCAATGGGTAGAGTATATGACCAGCGACGGCGACACTCCGATGGCTCGCCTGCGCCGTCAGAACGGACGCGACAAGGCGTGGAAGGTAAAGTATTTCGGCATCGGCAACGAGGCTTGGGGATGTGGCGGCAACATGACACCGGAATACTATTCCAACGAGTTCCGTAAGTTCAACACCTATCTGCGCGACCAGGGTGACAACCATCTGTTCCGCATTGCATCGGGGGCTTCTGACTACGACTACAACTGGACACGCGTGTTGATGAATAAAATCGGAAAGCGTATGCAGGGCATCAGCGTACACTATTATACTGTCAAGGACTGGAAAAACAAGGGTAAGGCAACTGCATTCTCGCCCGAGGAGTACTATCTGACGCTGGAGAAGTGTCTGGACGTTGAGCCTGTCGTAGCACGCCATTGCGCCATCATGGACTCGCTGGACGCAGAAAAGAAGATTGCCCTGATGGTAGACGAATGGGGCACCTGGTGGGATGAAGAGCCGGGCACCATCAGCGGACACCTGTATCAGCAGAATTCACTGCGCGACGCCATGGTGGCAGCACTGATGCTCAACGTATTCCACAAATATACGGATCGCGTCCGTATGTGTAACATTGCACAGGTGGTCAATGTGCTTCAGTCAATGATTCTTACCGACCAGAAAGGTACGGGCCACATGGTTCTGACACCAACCTACCACGTGTTTGAGATGTATCGTCCGTTCCAGGAGGCTACCTTCCTGCCGATAACTCTGAAGTGCGACTCCATCAAGACCACTGAGGGCAAAACAATGCCTCTGCTTTCTGCCTCAGCAGCTCGTACACAGCAAGGAAACATCGTGCTGGCACTGGCCAATACGTCGCTTAAAGACGCTCAGACACTCGATATCGCCCTGCAAGGAACCAAGGCCAAAGGTGTTAGTGGCAGAGTGCTGACTTCTGCTGATGCCAAGGACTACAACTCCTTTGAGCACCCACAGACGGTGACACCACGCGCATTCAAGGATGCCAAGCTGAAGAATCAGGTGCTGAGCGTGAAACTGCCTGCCAAGAGTATCGTCGTGCTGACCATCGAATAAAATCTGACGAGATGATTACCAATACAGGAAGTGACAATCAAAAAGACGTTGCGCTGGTGCTTTCAAGCGGTGGCGCACGTGGGTTGGTACACATCGGAGTGATAGAGGAACTGGAGGAGCAGGGCTACCACATATCCTCTATTGCAGGGGCCTCCATGGGAGCGCTGATAGGGGGCGTCTATGCTGCCGGAAAGCTGACCGAATTCCGAGAATGGATGAAAGGGATTGACAAACGTAAAATGGTGGAACTCACGGACTTCTCGCTGAGTATTAATCATTTGGTTAAAGGCAATCGCATCATCGACGCCATCAAGGAAATAGTGCCTGACACGCCGATTGAAAACCTACCTATTCCCTATTGTGCCGTTGCCACCGACTGGGAAACTGGACGCGAGGTGACCTTTCGCAAAGGGAGTCTCTTCGGAGCCATCAGGGCCAGCATTTCGCTACCAGCCTACTATGAACCGGTTCGCATCAACGGCATGGTGCTGATTGACGGCGGCATTGTCAACCCTCTCCCCTTGAACAGAGTGGCCAGAAAGAAAGGCGACTTGCTGGTAGGCGTGGACGTCAGCGGGCACGACTATCAGGGGCAGAATGCATTGCAGAACTTCATAGAGCAGCGGCGCAAGAAAGACAAGTCACTAAGCCAACTGATTCTGAACAAACTGTTGCCGGACAACCTGGACTTCAACTATTATACCCTGCTCTCGCGCACCAGCAGCATCATGATCAGACAGAACTCCAAACTCATGGTACAACTCACCCACCCTGACATGCTCATCGACATCCAGCTGAACAGATATGGAGGTTTTGACTATGACAAGTCTGAGAAACTTATTAACTTTGGCCACCATTATGCACAGAAAGCAATAGAGAAGTTACAAAATAATCTTAAAAACATCGGTTAATTGGAATTTAATTTGTAAATTTGCAGAATAGTTCAAGAAACATCAATGTAAAATACACTAACAATACATCAATTATTATTATGAACGACAACAAAATTATGAATCGCGCAGCTGACAACATCCGTATTTTGGCTGCTTCGATGGTTGAGAAAGCAAAGTCGGGACATCCCGGTGGTGCTATGGGTGGTGCTGATTTCATCAACACCCTCTACAGTGAATTCCTTGTATATGATCCTGAGAACCCCACATGGGAAGGACGCGACCGCTTCTTCTTGGACCCTGGCCACATGGCTCCAATGCTGTACTCACAGCTGTGCCTGATTGGAAAATATACGCTGGACGACCTGAAGAACCTGCGTCAGTGGGGCTCAGTCACTCCCGGACACCCTGAGCGTGAAATTGCACGCGGCATCGAGAACACCTCTGGCCCTCTGGGACAAGGTCACACCTTCGCCGTTGGTGCTGCCATTGCTGCTAAGTTCCTGAAGGCTAAGCTGGGTGAGGAAGTGATGGGTCAAACCATCTATGCCTACATCTCTGACGGTGGCGTACAGGAGGAGATTTCGCAGGGTGCAGGCCGTATTGCCGGTAACCTGGGGCTGGACAACCTCATCATGTTCTATGACGCTAACGACATCCAGCTGTCTACCACCACTGAGACGGTGACCAGCGAGGATACCGCCAAGAAGTACGAGGCTTGGGGATGGTATGTTCAGAAGATTGACGGTAACGACGTTGACCAGATTCGCGAGGCCATCAAGAACGCCCAGAAGGAACAGAACCGTCCGTCACTCATCATCGGTCACTGCGTGATGGGTAAGGGCGCACGCAAGGCTGACAACTCTTCATACGAGAAGAACTGCGCTACCCATGGTGCTCCTCTCGGTGGCGATGCCTACATCAACACCATGAAGAACCTGGGTGCTGACCCCGAGAATCCGTTCCAGATTTTCCCAGAAGTAAAGGAACTCTATGCTAAGCGTGCTGCTGAGTTGAAGCAGATTTGTGCTGAGCGCTATGCCAAGAAAGAAGCTTGGGCCAAGGCTAACCCCGAGAAGGCTCAGCAGCTGAAAGACTGGTTCAGCGGTAAGGCTCCTAAGATTGACTGGTCGAAGGTTGAGCAGAAGGCCGGTGCTGCTACCCGTGGCGCTTCGGCTACTGTCCTGAGCGTACTGGCTGAGCAGGTGCCCAACATGATTTGTGCTTCTGCCGACCTCTCGAACTCTGATAAGACCGACGGATTCCTGAAGAAGACGCACGACATCGTCCGTGGCGACTTCTCGGGTGCATTCTTCCAGGCTGGTGTGGCTGAGTTGACAATGGCTTGCTGCTGCATCGGTATGGCTCTGCACGGTGGTGTGATTCCAGCATGTGGTACCTTCTTTGTATTCTCTGACTACATGAAGCCCGCTGTACGTATGGCAGCCCTGATGGAACTGCCCGTGAAGTTCATCTGGACTCACGATGCCTTCCGCGTTGGTGAGGACGGTCCTACCCACGAGCCCGTTGAGCAAGAAGCTCAGATTCGCCTGATGGAGAAGCTGAAGAACCATCACGGCAAGAACAGCGTACTGGTTGTACGTCCTGCTGACGCTGAGGAGACGACCGTCTGCTGGCGCATGGCTATGGAGAACATGGAGACGCCTACTGCCCTCATCTTCTCTCGCCAGAACATCGACATGCTGCCTGCCGGCAACGACTACTCTCAGGCTACCAAGGGTGCTTATGTTGTAGCCGGTTCTGATGCTGACTACGACGTCATCCTGTTGGCCAGCGGCTCTGAGGTGTCTACCCTGGAGGCCGGTGCCGACCTGCTGCGCAAGGACGGCATCAAGGTTCGTGTGGTGAGCGTACCCTCTGAAGGTTTGTTCCGTTCACAGTCGAAGGAGTATCAGGAGAGCGTGCTGCCTGCCGGCAAGAAGAAGTTCGGTCTTACCGCCGGGCTTCCTGTAACCCTCGAGGGTCTGGTAGGTGCCGACGGTTGCGTATGGGGCCTGCAGAGCTTCGGATTCTCTGCTCCTTACAAGGTGCTCGACGAAAAGTTGGGTTACACTGGACAAAATGTTTACGAACAAGTTAAAAAGTTATTAGCATAATGGAAGTAAAAACTGTTGGTGTAGCCTGCGACCACGCTGGCTACCCTTTGAAAAAATATGTGCTCCAGTATCTGGAGGAGAAAGGCTATCCCTACAAGGACTATGGTACGTGGAGTGATGCCTCAGTGGATTATCCTGACTTTGGCCACGCGCTGGCTGAGGGCATAGAGAGTGGCGAAGTGTATCCCGGCATCGGCATCTGCGGTTCGGGCGAAGGTATTGCCATCACGCTGAACAAGCATCAGGGTGTCCGTGCCGGATTGGCTTGGTGCACAGAGATTGCCCACCTGATTCGTCAGCACAACGACGCCAACGTGCTGGTGATGCCTGGTCGCTTTATCGACAACAACACGGCCAAGCAAATCATGGACGAGTTCTTCAAGACCACTTTCGAAGGCGGACGCCATCAGAAGCGTGTCGATAAGATTGCGATTAAGTGAACGAATAAATAATATTTCTTAAATAAAGAATCCACAATGCTAAGTTGTGGATTCTTTTGTTTACCTTTGCACACCGTTATGAAAAGATTGTTTTTGTTAGCAAGTATTCTTTGCTTCACGTTATGCCTTCCTGCCCAGGAACACGAAACACCCAATGCGCAGCAGGCTCGCCGTATATTCATGGACATATACAGCCGTCTCTTTGGCGAAGAGGGCGGCACGTTGCACTATAAGGTGAACATCATCGGCATCTACAAGACCGAGGGCACCATCTGGATGAAGCAGAAGAAGAGTAAGTTTATCGACGAGAAATACATTGCCTGGAATGACGATGTAACCTACCATCGGCTGGAACGCAAAAAGAAAACCGTTACCGTCTATGATGCCCATTCGGAGAAACGAGACAAGTATGCCACCAAGTTCAAGTTTGACCCCAACAACTATCAATACAGCATCAAGGACGAGAAAAAGAAGGGATTTGCTATCACGCTGAAGGCAAAGAAAGGCGTGAAAGGTATCAAGGAGGCTCGCGTCATGCTGGATCGTACGAGTCATACCCCAACCAGCATCCGCATCAAAGTAGGCATCTTCCATACGACTATCAAGATTAGCAATTTCAAGTTGGGCGACATTGACGACAGCTTGTTCAAATTCCCTCGCGAACAGTACTCACACTGCAAGTTTATCGACAAAAGACAGGATAGTTAGAGTAGGTTGTCTTTTGGTAGCAAAGCGATGACAAATGACAGTTATGACAGATGACAGTTTTTTGAATTTGGGAGTATAGAGGGTATAGTATTATATATATTATAATATATATAATACTATATATAAAGGCGCACTGATTTTCAGAAAACTGTCATCTGTCATCTGTCATCGACCCGTTCAGGCTGCTGAAACGAATTCGCGCAGTTTGTGCTGAAAATCGGCAGAATTGGAGGGGCAAAATTTGGAACTGACTTGAAATTTTCGTACCTTTGCATCGTCAACCAGAAGAAGGATGCGGATGCACGCGGCGAGGGGGAATTTACTAATAGGCCTAAGAAAATTTACGCCCTGCCCAGCGCGCAAAAACGGACGACGGAAGGAAGGCAAAAAGGGTAAAAAGGCGAAAACCGAAAAAGGGTAAAAAGAACTTACAGTCAGTACCAGCGTCCCCCTACAGGCTGCCCAGCTGGTAGACAACGGCTGAGACGACCCACGCCAGAACGGTGGTGTAAAGGGCTGCAAAGACGGCCCACTTCCACGAGCCACTCTCGTGACGGATGGCAACGATGGTGGCAATGCAGGGGAAGTAGAGCAGGACGAAGAGCAGATAGCTGTAGGCCACCAGGGGGGTGATGCCGTCGAGTCCGCCCAGCACGCCGATGGTGGATGCCACAATCTCCTTGGCTCCCACACCGGCAATGAGCGAGACGTCCAACTGCCAGGTGAAGCCCTGGGGGGAGAACAAGGGCGATATCCACTGACCCATCAGTCCGATGTACGACTGTTCCATATTAGGTGCCTGACCAGCGGGTCCGTAGTAGCCCAAAGCCCAGACAATGATGCTGGCCACGAGAATGATGCCGCCCATCTTCTTCAGATACTCCTTGCCTTTCTCCCACGTGTGGCGTCCAATGGCTTTGGCTGTCGGCCAGCGATAAGGGGGCAGCTCCATGACGAAAGGCGTATCCTCGCCCTTGATGACAAAGGTCGAGAAGAGCTTGCTGACGATGACTGCCGTCAGGATGCCGATAGCGTATAGCGAGAGCATGACAAACGACTGGTACTCGACAGCGAAGAAAGTGCCGATAATCATGATGTAGATGGGCAATCGGGCCGAGCAGGACATGAACGGCAGGATGAGCATGGTGATGAGTCGCGAGCGACGGCTCTCGATGGTTCGCGTAGCCATAATGGCAGGCACGTTACAGCCAAAGCCCATGACCAGCGGGATGAACGACTTGCCGTGCAGTCCCATGCCGTGCATGAGCTTGTCCATGATGAAGGCTGCACGGGCCATGTAGCCCGAGTCTTCCATCAGCGAGATGAAGAAGTAGAGTATCAGAATCTGGGGCAGGAACACGATGACGGCCCCTACTCCACCTATCACACCGTCCACCAGCATATCCTTCAGCGGGCCGTCGGCCATGATGCGGCTGAAGAACGAGCCCAGCCGCTCGACGCCAGCGTCTATCCAGTCCATAGGATACTGGCCGAGGACGAAGGTGGTCTGGAACATGAGGAACAGGATGAGGAAGAAGATGGGGAATCCCAGGTATTTATGCGACAGGATATTGTCGATGATGTGCGTGGTCTTGTAGGTATCCTGCTTGTGACCAGCCTTGAACTGTGCTTCCGTCAGCGCTCCGTTGATGAATCCGTACTTGGCATCCATGATGGCCGTCTCGGAGTCGCTGTTGGTCTCTTCGAAGACACGGGCAGCAGCCTTGTCGCGCTCAACGAGGATGGACTTGCTGCGCTCACCGGCCTTCTGGCGCACGAAGTTCTCGATACTGGTGTCGTGCTCCAACAGCTTCAGGGCCACGTAACGGGTGGAATAGTGGGGAGTGATGCTGCCGTCGGGCTTCAGGTAGGCCTGTATGTGACGGATGCCGTCCTCTATCTCGTGTCCGTAGTTGATGTGGATGTGTCGGGCCGTCTGGCTGACACCCTCATAGACCTGAATGACGGTGCGGAACAAGGCTTCGACTCCCATGCCGCTCTTGAACGACGTCGGCACCAGTGGCGTACCCAGCAAGGTGGAGAGTACCTCCAGGTCCAGCGAGTCACCACGACGCTCGAACTCGTCGTACATGTTGAGGGCTGCCACCATGGGAATATCCATGTCGAGCAGCTGGGTGGTCAGATAGAGGTTGCGCTCGATGTTGGACGAGTCGATAACGTTGATGACGACATCGGGTGTCTGTTCTGTCAGGTGCTGACGCACGTAGAGTTCCTCAGGCGAGTAGCACGACAGCGAATAGGTGCCTGGCAGGTCGGTCAGGTTGAACTCGTAGCCGAAATAGGAGGCATGGGCCTCAGAGGCATCGACGGTGACGCCTGAGTAGTTGCCCACATGTCCGTGGGCACCCGAGGCGAAGTTGAAGAGCGACGTCTTGCCACAGTTGGGATTGCCCACCAGCGCCACGTTGATGGTACGGTGCTCGCGCAGAGCCATGTGCTGCAGATAGTCGTCGGGATGGTCCTCGGGGTTGATGTCCTTGCGGCGGCTGTTCTCCACCTCCACCCTCATGCCTTGGGGAAATGTCGGGCCATCCTGGGGCTTCCCGTCCGCTTCCGTGAGCACCTCTATCATCTCTGCCTCCTGACGGCGCAGGCTCACCTCATAGCCCATCAGTTTGTACTTGACAGGGTCTTGCAGGGGAGCATTCAGCATCACTTCAATCGTTTTACCCTTGATAAAGCCCATTTCGATGATGCGCTTGCGGAAGCCACCGTGACCATGTACCTTCACGATGACTGCGCTTTCGCCGTTCTTCAGTTCCGACAGTTTCATAACCTAATTTCCTAATTTATGACTGCAAAGGTACGAAATAAAAGCGTAAAACGTACCTTTTCCAAATATAAATACCTATAAATGATGAGGCATTACTTGCCGTCCAGCGGCTTGACGAACTTCATCTCGCGCAGGATGCGCTTCTGGCGCTTCAGCATATAGGCACTGGGACGCGCCGAGTTCATGCGTCGCGGGTTGGGCAGCGAGACGGCTATCAGCGCACACTGGCCCTTGGTCAGCTGGTCTGCCGTCGTCTGGAAATGATGCTCCGCAACGGCATCGGCACCATAGATGCCGTCGCCCATCTCGATAGAGTTGAGGTAGACCTCCATGATGCGCTCCTTAGACCACATCACCTCGATGAGGGTGGTAAAATAGACCTCGAAGCCCTTGCGCACCCACGAGCGCCCAGGCCACAGAAACACGTTCTTGGCCGTCTGCTGCGAGATGGTGGAAGCACCCAGCTTGTTTTTCTTCGGATGCTTGATGTTGCGCATGGC
>DEWO01000104.1:15295-17423 GCA_002363695.1 Prevotella sp. UBA3208 | reverse complement strand
TCCTCGGAGGCCATGACGGCTGTCGGCAGCGAGGGGGCTATCTCCTCCAGAGGCACCCAGTGGTGGTGCAGCGTCAGCTCACGTCCCTCCGTGGCCTGTTGTGCCAGCCGGATGAACATCAGGGGCGTAAACCACACCGGCACAAATCGCAGGACTGCTACAGAAAGGATAGTGGAGGCAAAGAATGCCACCACTATCCATAACATTGTCTTCTTGATAAGATCGCGAATCTTCTTCACGCCTTACAACTTACATCAGACATTTAACATCAGACATCAATTAGCCTGAGCCTGAGCCTCCTGAATCATCTTCTCCGAAGCGTACATATACACCTCGACGCGACGGTTCTGCTGACGGCCTGAAGCGGTAGAGTTGTCTGCTACGGGGCTTGAAGAACCCATACCCTCGACGCTCTTGATCTGAGCAGCGCTGACACCACAAGACTTCAGGTAGTTGTTCACGCTGTTGGCACGGCTGACAGACAGGGGCTGGTTGATGGCATCAGAACCCGTGTTGTCCGTGTGGCCGATGATGGCGATATCGCAGTCCTTGTTGTTGTTCAGCACCTTGGCAAACTGAACCAGCGAGTTCTTGGCCGTAGCCGAAAGGTCAGCCTTGCCCGTTGCAAACAAGATACCAGAGTCGAAAGTCACCTTGACAGCCTCCAGACCGTTGTTGTCCTTCACCGTCTCTACCTGGGCGTTCTTCACCTGCTCGGCTTCAGCCTTGGCCTTGTCCATCTTCTTACCGATGATGGCACCAGCACCAGCACCTACAGCACCGCCAATAGCTGCACCAACCATCGTGTTACCGGCAATGGCACCGATAATACCACCTAACAAAGCACCGCCACCGGCACCGATACCAGCACCCTTCTGTGTGTTGTTACAAGCACAAATCATGCCTACACAGAGTAGCAAAGAAATAATTTTTGTCTTCATAATTTTATATAAATTAATGTGAAACACTAAATTTTGCTGCAAAATTACGAATAAATTATCAATTATCAATTGCCAATTATCAATTATTTTGTACCTTTGCAGCAAAATTTAAGAAAACGACAAATAAAAATGGCAAAAGAATTAAAGGATTTAACAAAGAGAGCTGACAATTACAGTCAGTGGTACAACGACCTGGTGGTGAAAGCTGACCTGGCCGAGCAGTCTGCCGTACGCGGATGTATGGTCATCAAGCCCTATGGCTATGCCATCTGGGAGAAGATGCAGCACGAACTGGACCGTATGTTCAAGGAGACCGGTGCCCAGAATGCCTACTTCCCCCTGCTCATCCCCAAGTCATTCCTCAGCCGTGAGGCCGAGCACGTAGAAGGCTTCGCCAAGGAGTGCGCCGTTGTGACCCACTACCGCCTGAAAGCAGCCGACGGCGGCGTGGTGGTAGACCCCGCTGCCAAGCTGGAGGAAGAACTCATCATCCGTCCCACGTCGGAGACCATCATCTGGAACACCTATAAGAACTGGATTCACTCATGGCGCGACCTGCCCCTGATGTGCAACCAGTGGTGTAACGTCATGCGCTGGGAGATGCGCACCCGCCCCTTCCTCCGCACCTCAGAGTTCCTGTGGCAGGAGGGCCATACCGCCCATGCCACCCGTGAGGAGGCTGAAGAGGAAGCCAAGAAGATGCTGCACGTCTATGCCAAGTTCGCCGAGGAGTGGATGGCCGTCCCCGTGCTGCAGGGTGTGAAGTCTGAGACTGAGCGTTTCGCCGGAGCCCTCGACACCTATACCATCGAGGCCATGATGCAGGACGGCAAGGCCCTGCAGTCAGGTACTTCCCACTTCCTGGGACAGAACTTCGCCAAGGCTTTCGAGGTCACCTATCTTAATAAGGAGAACAAGCCCGAGTACGTATGGGCTACCTCATGGGGTGTCTCTACCCGACTCATCGGTGCCCTCATCATGACCCACTCTGACGACAACGGCTTAGTACTGCCTCCGCGGCTGGCTCCTATCCAGGTGGTCATCATCCCCATTGCCACCAAGCCAGAGCAGATGGAGCAGGTCAACAAGGAGGTACAGCCCATCATGGACGAACTGCGCAAGAAGGGCATCACCGTCAAGTTCGACGACTCTGACAACAAGCGCCCAGGCTTCAAGTTTGCCGACTA
>DEWO01000104.1:904-15254 GCA_002363695.1 Prevotella sp. UBA3208 | reverse complement strand
AGTTTGCCGACTACGAGCTGAAGGGTGTTCCCGTACGTCTCGTGCTGGGTGCACGCGACTTGGAGAACGGTACCATCGAGGTAATGCGTCGCGACACGCTGGAGAAGGAGACGCTGCCACTCGAAGGCATTGCCAAGCACGTTGAACAACTGCTTGAGGACATCCAGAAGAACATCTTCGAGAAGGCCCGCAAGTATCGTGACGAGCACGTCTACGAGTGCGACAACTACGACGAGTTCAAGGAGCGCGTCAAGGATGGCGGCTTCTTCCTCTGCCACTGGGACGGCACTGCCGAGACCGAAGCCAAAATCAAGGAAGAGACCCAGGCAACCATCCGTTGCGTGCCCTTCGCCTACGAGCAGACCCCTGGTGTCGATATGGTCAGCGGCAAACCCGCTAAGTATCGTGTCATCATTGCCCGTAGCTATTAATGCGCTGAAAGAATTTTACACACGATTTTTTTAGAGAAGAGGTTGTACTCACAAGCGGAGCACGACCTCTCTTCTTTTTTGTATCCCCTGTGTGACTTACAACCGAGACCATAAAAAATGGGAAGCCATCTTCACAGACAACTTCCCTCCGAGGAAAATGATAAATATAGATTAAAATTACTAGTTGTGTGCAAGTGCAAAAGTACGAATAAAATTTGAATAAACAAACTTTTTTGTGACTTTTTTTGAAATTTATCGGAAAAAGTAAGACATTAGACTTAAAAATAAGGCAGAAAGGACAATTTAAAAGTCTCTTAGGGCTTCATATATTCGCTGAACAGGCAGTCCCATGACGTTAAAGTAGCTGCCTTTCATGCCAGTCACGCCAATATGGCCTATCCACTCCTGAATGCCATAGGCTCCAGCCTTGTCCAAAGGGTGATAGGTGGTGACGTAATAGTCTATCTCGTCGTCGGTGAGCTGCTTGAAGGTGACATCGGTCTCGACGGAGAAACTCATCTGACGTTGGGTGGTGGTCAGCGTGACACCCGTGATGACCTGATGGGTCTGCCCGCTGAGTTCACGGAGCATCCGTCTGGCCTCGTCTTCGTCCTTGGGTTTGCCCATAACCTCTTGTCCCAGAATGACAATGGTGTCTGCAGTGATGACCAGTTCGTCAGCCGCCAGTGTGGCGCGATAGGTCTGTGCCTTCTTGTGCGAGATGTATTCGGCAATATCCTTGGTGGTCATGTCTGAGGGATAGCTCTCGTCAATGCCGTCAATGACGCGCACCTCGAAAGGTACGTCAATGCCTGCCAGCAGTTCTTTGCGACGGGGGGAGTTGCTGGCCAGAATAAGGCGAAAACCTTGTGCTACCATCCGAAAGCCCTTTCATCCTTTAGCCAGTGGCCCTGCGCCTTCAAGGTCTGCTCGATGACGTCGCGTCCGCAGCCATAGCCTCCAGCGTAGTCGCTGACGTAGATGCTGACGTCCTTGACCTCATGACAGGCGTCCTTGGGACAGACGGGACAGCCCACACGGCGCAGAATCTCCAAGTCGGGGATGTCGTCGCCCATATACATGACCTCGTCGTCCGTATAGCCATAGGTAGCTATATAGTTCTCGTAGGTGTTCATCTTCACAGCGCATCCGAGGAAAATGTCCTCGACACCCAAACCGCGATAGCGGGTGGCGACGGCCTCTATCTTGCACCCTGTGATGATGGCTATGCGCAGGCCCATCTTCTGAGCCAGCTGGATGGCATAGCCGTCCTTGATGTTGACCGTTCTGCGCGGCTGTCCGTCGTCGCCCAGCGAAATGGTCTCTGCCGACAGCACCCCGTCAATGTCGAAGATGATGGTACGTATCTTCTGTAAATCGTAGTTAATCATGATTTTGCGTGTTGATGTATGCTTTTTGACAATCGTTCGTAGAGGTCTCTCACGTCAGGGTCTTCCAACAGTTGTTGCTGCTTGCCGATGACGTTCTGGTCGTAGCGCACAGCAGGCCCCGTCTGCGCTTCGAGGGGTGACAGGTGGTGCACCTTGCGGGCCGTCTCGTCGATGAGTGGCAGCATGACGCTGAAGGGCAGTCCGTGCTGCTGGAGTATCTCGGCAGAGAGGGCATAGCAGTGGTTGGCAAAATTGCAGGCAAAGACTGCTGCCAGATGCAGATACCTGCGCTCGTCGGTAGAGAGCTCGTAGATGTGTGGCGTGAGGGTGGCCGACAGCGTTTTCAGCCGTGTGAGAGTTGTTGCGTCGCTGGCTTCTATGAATACGGGGATGTCGGAGAAGTTGACACGCCGTTCCTTGGAGAACGACTGCATGGGATAGAACACGCCATAGTGATGGGCCAATCCCTGAAACAGCGTCAGCGGCATAGAGCCAGCCGTATGGGCAAAGCACTGCTCCTCCCTACCCTGCACCAGTTGCTGGACAACGTCCTTGAGCACAGCGTCCTTGACGGAAACGATGAAGAGGTCAGCCTCGTGTGGCAACGCACGGATGTCGTCCGCAGGCTGACTGCCTATGCGCTCAGCCAACAAACGGGCATGAGCCATCGTCCGGCTAAAGACTGCCAGCACGTCGTGTCCGGCCTCGTACATGGCCAGCCCCAAGTTGGTGGCCAGCCCTCCTGCTCCTACTAAGACAATGCGCATCAGAACTTATTCAGATGAACGTTCTCCCACTTCAACTTGTCCTCGTTCTGAGGTTTGCGCTCATCGGCCTTGTAACCAATGGCGAGGATGCAGAGGCAGTACATATTCTCTGGTATGTCGAGTACACCACGAATGACGGTGTCTGCACTGGTACCGTCGGAGAGTCCGCGCCCACGCATCTGAATCCAGCATGAGCCCAAGCCCAGCGATTCTGCCTGATACTGCATGGAGATGGCAGCTATAGAGCCGTCCTCCACCCAGCAGTCGTTCTGCATGGGGTCGCCCAACACGACAATAGCCAAAGGGGCGCCCTTCAGGAACTGACCACCCATGTCCTTGGCGTCAGACAGCTTCTCGAGATCCATCTTGTCGTCAACCACCACGAACTGCCAGCCACGCTGTCCCTTCGAAGTGGGCGACATCAATCCTGCACGAAGTATCAGCTTCACATCGTCGCCGTCAATTTCCTGCTCCGTAAACTTACGGTGCGAACGGCGCATTTGAACCAAATCTTTGAATTCCATCTTGTTTTTTCTGTTTAACGATTGCAAAGGTACAAATAAATTAAGAATTAAAAAAAAATTCTTGGCTTTTTGCACACTTCTTTGTATCTTTGACCTTCGGTCGAAGATACTTTCGCTCGACAATACAAAATAAAAAAGTCCATTTTATTTTGTATTGTTCTCGCTTATTCGTATCTTTGCAGCATGAACACTACGAAAGTGACTATCTACGAACAAGCAGCGAAATTGCCAGCGTTGGACGACAGCAATTTCTTCCACAGCCGACAACTGATGGAGTTCTGCCAGCAGACACCCCGCCACAAACCCCTGATGGCTGTGGCGACGGACGGTGACGGCAAGGTGGTGGGACACCTGCTCTGCATAGTCCGCTACAAGCTTTCGTGGTTCCCACCTTATTTATACGCACATGCGCGAATCTACGGCAACAACCATTGCGAGGCCCACGTCTTCGGAAGGCTGATGGAGGCACTGACCGAACGGCTCCAGAACAGAGTCGTCTACATGGAGGTCAGCAACCTGAGCGAGAAGATGTTCGGCTATCGTGAGTTGCGCAGGCTGCACTACTTTCCTGTGCGTTGGATGAACGTCCACAACTCGCTGCACTCGCGCACTCCTGAAGAACGCATCACGGAGCGCATGATGAAGCGTGTCGAGACGGCCCAACGTCGAGGAGCCGTCACGAAGGAAGTGGAGACCGAAGACGAGTTCCACGCTTTCTCCAAGCTGCTGCGTCACCACAACTGGTTGAAGCCACGACGCTATCTGCCTGACGACCAGTTCTTCCACAACATGATGAAGAAGGGCCACTGCCGTATCTTTATCACTCTGGTGCGCGAAATGGTGGTGGGATGTTCCGTCTGTGTCTACTCTGAGCGTGATGCCTACCTGTGGTACTCCGCCTCGCGCCGCAAGAGTTTTGCCCCCTTCCACCCCAACGCCATCACCTTCTGGAACACCATCAAGGACGCCCACGCACGGGGTTACGACCACATCCGATTCATGGACGTAGGACTGCCTTTCCGCAAGAATCTCTATCGTGACTTCATCCTCAGCTTCGGTGGCAAGGAGGTCAGCACCTACCGATGGTTCCGTATCAGCATCCGCTGGGTCAACCGGTTGGCATCATGGCTCTGGCGCGAGTGAGAAGCAGGGGGATTATTCTAATTACTTCTTTTTGATTATCTGATTGGTATATTTTGCGGTTATATTGTTTTTTTTGACTGAAAGCTAAAAATATTGCACAAAAAGTTTTGGAATGTGCAGGAAAGATATTACCTTTGCACAAAATTTTGAAAATTGTGCAAAACAAACAATGAACAAGATACCAAGTTTTAACTCATATATCGAGGGAACTATCAAGGACAACTGGCTGCTGGACGCGCTGACGGACTACAAGGGCGCAACGCTGCAATATCACGACGTGGCACGCAAGATTGAGAAGCTGCATATCATGATGGAGGCTGCCGGCATCCGGAAGGGCGACAGGGTGGCTGTGTGCGGCCGCAACTCAGCCCACTGGGCAGTGGCTTTCCTGGCCACGCTGACGTATGGGGCGGTGATAGTGCCCATACTGCACGAGTTCAACGGCGAACAGATACACAACATCGTGAACCACTCGGAGTCGCGCCTGCTGTTTGTGGGCGACTACGTGGTGAACCAGATAGACGAGCGGGAGATGCCCCACTTGGAGGGTATCTTCAACCTGCCTGACTTCTCGCTGTACGTGTCGCACAACGACAAGCTGACGGATGCCCGCGAGCGGCTGAACGAGCTGTTCGGAAGGAAGTATCCGAATGCGTTCAGACGTGAGGACGTGAAGTGGCACAAGGACGAGCCCGAGGAGTTGTGCATGATCAACTACACCAGCGGTACGACGGGTTTCTCGAAGGGTGTGATGCTGCCCTACCGTGCCCTGTGGGGCAACGTAGACTTCTGCCAGAAGTACCTGGGCAACCACATGCCGAAGTTCTCGCGCACGCTGAGCATCCTGCCGATGGCGCATATGTACGGCATGACCATCGAGTTCCTGTTCCCCTTCCTAACGGGCTATCACCTGTACTTCCTGACCCGTCTCCCCTCGCCTGCCGTCATTGCGGAGGCTTTCAGGGAGGTTTGTCCTGACGTGGTGGTGGCGGTGCCGCTGATTATCGAGAAGATTATCCGCAAGCGCGTGTTCCCCAAGATACAGAGCAACGCCGTGAAGCTGCTGCTGCAGATGCCGGTGGTGCAGAAGAAGGTGAAGGAGCGCATCTGCCAGGAGGTCTATGCGGCCTTTGGCGGACGAGCCTACGAGGTCATTGTGGGCGGTGCGCCGCTGAACCAAGAGATAGAACAGTTTCTGAAGGACATTGACTTCCCCGTGACTGTTGGCTATGGCACGACGGAGTGTGCCCCACTCATATCGTTCTCCGACTACCACGACTTCAAGCCAGGCTCGTGCGGCACGGCCGTTGACCACATGGAGGTGAAGATACTGTCGGACGACCCTGAGCACGTAGAGGGCGAAATAGTCTGCAAGGGCATGAACGTGATGTTAGGCTACTACAAGAACGAGGAGGCCACGCGCAAGGCGATAGACGCCGAGGGCTGGTACCACACGGGCGACCTGGCCACGATGTCGGCAGACGGCCACATTTACATCCGCGGACGCCTGAAGAACATGCTCTTAGGTGCCAACGGACAGAACGTCTACCCGGAGGAAATCGAGGACAAGCTGAACTCGATGCCGATGGTCAGCGAGAGCATCATCGTGCAGCGCGGCGACAAACTGGTGGCACTGGTTCATCCGGACATGGACGAGGCCAGAAACATGGGATTCACCCAGGGCGATCTGGAGGACGTCATGGAGCAGAACCGCCAGCAGCTGAACGAACAGCTGCCCGTTTACAGCAAGATTCAAGACTTCGAACTGCAGGAGCAGGAGTTCATGAAGACACCAAAGAAGAGTATTAAACGCTATTTATATAAATAAGGTATTATGGAAAACTACCCAAGTTTTAACCAACTGATACAGAAGAGCATCATTGACCACTGGGACCTGGATGCGCTGACTGACTACAAGGGTGCAACGCTGCAGTTTCACGACGTGGCTCGTAAGATAGAGAAACTGCACATCCTGTTTGAGAACTGTGGTGTGGTGAAGGGTGACAAGATAGCCCTCTGCGGACGAAACTCCAGCCAGTGGGCGGTAGCATTTCTGGCCACGCTGACCTACGGAGCCGTTGCCGTGCCCATCCTGCACGAGTTCATGGCCGACCAGATACACAACATCGTGAACCACTCGGACGCCAAGCTGCTGTTCGTCGGCGACCACGTAGCCACCCAGATAGACCCCGTACAGATGCCCCATCTGGAAGGCATCATCAACAATCCCGACTACTCGCTGATGGTGTCGCGCACGGACAAGCTGACCTACGCCCGCGAACACCTGAACGAACTGTACGGCAAGAAGTTCCCCAAGTACTTCCGCAAGGAGCACGTCAATTACTATACGGAGGAGAACGGCGACGAGTTGGCCCTGATTAACTACACCAGCGGCACCACGGGATTCTCGAAGGGCGTGATGATACCCTATCGGGCCCTGTGGTCGAACTATGACTTTGCCGAGCACGTGCTGGGCAAGATTATCAATACGGGCGACCGCATCATCAGCATCCTGCCCATGGCCCACATGTATGGTATGGCCTTCGAGTTCATCTTCGAGTTCATGCACGGCTGTCACACCTATTACCTGAACCGTGTGCCCTCGCCAGCCATCATTGCACAGGCCTTTGCCGACGTGAAACCCAAGATTATCATTGCCGTTCCGCTGGTCATCGAGAAGATTATCCGCAAGAAGGTGTTCCCCAAAATACAGAACAACCGCATGAGACTGCTGCTGGCCATGCCCGTCATCTCAAAAAAGGTGCGCGAGAAGATATGCCAGGAGGTCATCAAGGCCTTCGGCGGCGAGCTCTACGAGGTCATCATCGGCGGCGCGGCCTTCAATCAGGAGGTCGAGGCATTCCTGCAGAAGATAGAGTTCCCCTACACGGTAGGCTATGGTGCCACCGAGTGCGCCCCCATCATCTGCTATCGCGACTGGCACACCTTCGTACAAGGCTCGTGCGGACAGGAGGCTTACCACATGAAGGTGAAAATCAACTCGACAAACCCTGCCGAAATCCCTGGCGAGATTCTGGCCAAGGGCCCGAACGTGATGCTGGGCTACTACAAGAACGACGAGGCCACGCGCGAGACGCTGGACAGCGAGGGCTGGTACCACACAGGCGACTTGGGCACGATGGACTACGACGGCAACGTCTTCATCAACGGACGCTCGAAGAACATGCTCTTAGGCCCCAACGGACAGAACATCTACCCTGAGGAGATAGAGGACAAACTGAACTCGATGACGCTGGTGGTAGAGAGTGTCGTGGTGCAGCGTGACACGAAGCTGGTGGGACTGGTCTACCCCGACTACGACGAGGCCAAGAACATGCGTTTCAACGACCAGGACATCAGCAACATCATGGAACAGAACCGCCTGCAGTTGAACGAGCTGCTGCCTGCCTACGAGAAGATAGCCGAGATAGAAATCAGGAAGGAAGAGTTCGAAAAGACGCCCAAACGAAGCATCAAACGATTCCTATATACCTAAAAATCATGAAGAGCGAGGAAATTTTCCTCGCTTTTCCTTTGCAGTTTGCTGGATTCTTATTACCTTTGTCGGGCCGATGGAGCAAGCCCCACTTGTCAAGGGGTACCGTCAGGGCAAGATAAATTGCATAGGAATATGAAAGTACTGAAATTCGGCGGAACGTCCGTAGGTTCCGTGAAAAGCATTTTAAGCTTGAAAGAAATAGTGGAGGCAGAGGCTCGGACGCAACCTGTCGTAGTAGTAGTGAGTGCCCTCGGAGGCATTACGGACAAGTTGATTGCCACCTCGCAGATGGCCCTCAAAGGCGATAAGCGCTATCGGGAGGAGTTTGACGGCATTGTGGAACGTCATCACCAGATGATAGACACCATCATCACCGACCCCAAGAAAAGAGAAAACTTGTTTAAGCGTGTGGATTCGCTCTTCGAACAGCTGAAGAGCATCTACTTCGGTGTGTACCTCATACACGACCTGTCGCGCAAGACGGAAGACGCCATCGTGTCGTATGGCGAACGGCTCAGCTCGAACATCGTGGCAGCACTCATCAAGAACGGTGTACGCATGAACTCACGCGACTTCATACGCACCGAGCGCAAGAACGGCAAGCACACGCTGGACGCCGAGCTGACCACACGGATGGTGAAAGACGCCTTCGAGCCCGTAGTGTGTGGTGCGGCAGCTGCCAACAAAACGGTGGCTGTAGTGCCTGGATTCATCAGCCGAGACAGAGACACCGGCGAGACCACCAATCTGGGACGCGGAGGCTCGGACTACACGGCGGCCATCATTGCAGCGGCACTGGATGCCGAGGTGCTGGAGATTTGGACGGACGTGGACGGATTCATGACTGCCGACCCACGAGTCATCAAGACGGCATACACCATCAACGAGCTGAGCTACGTCGAAGCCATGGAACTGTGTAACTTCGGCGCCAAGGTCATCTACCCTCCGACGATATATCCCGTCTGTGTCAAGAACATTCCCATCAAGGTGAAGAACACCTTCAACCCACAGCATCCAGGAACACTCATCAAGGATCATATAGAGAACGACCGAAAGCCCATCAAGGGTATATCGAGCATCAAGGGCACCACGCTGATTACAGTGACTGGCTTGTCGATGGTAGGTGTCATCGGTGTTAACCGACGCATCTTCACCACCCTCGCCAACAAAGGCATCTCCGTGTTCATGGTCAGTCAGGCTTCGTCGGAGAACTCGACGTCCATCGGTGTGCGCGACGAGGACGCAGCAGCAGCCGTAGAGGTGCTGAACGAGGAGTTCCAAAAAGAGATAGACACAGGGGCCATGTTCCCCATGCACGCCGAGAGTGGGCTGGCTACCATCGCCATTGTAGGTGAGAACATGAAGCATACGCCGGGTATTGCCGGAAAGCTGTTCGGAACGCTGGGACGCAGCGGAATCTCCGTCATTGCTTGTGCCCAGGGTGCCTCGGAGACCAACATCTCATTCGTCGTCGACGGACGTTTCCTGCGCAAGTCGCTGAACGTGCTGCACGACTCGTTCTTCCTCTCAGAATACAAAGTGCTCAACCTGTTCCTCTGTGGTGTAGGCACCGTGGGCAGTATGCTCATCGAGCAGATACGCTCGCAGTACGACGTGCTGATGCAGCGCAACGGGCTGAAGCTGAACGTGGTGGGCATTGCGTCGTCGAAAGCCGGTGTCTACGACCGCGACGGCATAGACCTGGAACACTATCGCGAGCTGCTGAAGGCCCCAGAGGCTCAGGGCAGGAACCTGAAGGAAGAAGTGGTAGGCATGAACATCTTCAACTCGGTGTTCGTCGACTGTACGGCCAGCAAGGATATCGCTACACTCTACCAGACCTTCCTGGAGCATAACATATCAGTGATTGCTGCCAACAAGATAGCAGCGTCGAGCGACTACGGCAACTATCTGAACCTGAAACGGACAGCACGTGAACGTGGTGTGTGGTTCCGCTATGAGACCAACGTGGGCGCCGGACTTCCAATCATCGGAACCATCAACGACCTGCGCAACTCGGGTGACAAGATACTGAAGATCGAGGCAGTGCTCTCAGGAACGCTGAACTTCATCTTCAACGAAATCAGTGCCGAGGTGCCTTTCTCGGAGACCGTCCGTCGTGCCAAGGAGCAGGGCTACTCAGAGCCCGACCCACGCATAGACCTCAGTGGTACGGACGTGGTGCGCAAGCTGGTCATCCTGACACGTGAAGCCGGATACAAGGTGGAGCAGCAGGATGTGGAGAAGAACCTTTTCGTGCCCGACAGCTACTTCGAGGGCTCAGTAGACGACTTCTGGAAGAAACTGCCTGCCCTGGATGCTGACTTCGAGCAGCGTCGCCAGAAGTTGGAGGCTGCAGGCAAGCGCTGGCGCTTCGTTGCCACAATGGAAGACGGCAAGACCAATGTCGCACTGCGCGAGGTAGACAGGAATCATCCGTTCTACAATCTCGAAGGCTCGAACAACATCGTGCTGCTGACCACCGAGCGCTACAAGGAGTACCCGATGCAGATTCAGGGCTATGGTGCGGGAGCTAGTGTTACAGCTGCCGGTGTGTTTGCCAACATCATGTCTATCGCTAATATCTAAATAAGGTATAACACGAATTAAAACAGACGCTTATGAAACATATTATCATATTAGGCGACGGAATGGCTGACCTGCCTGTAGAAAGACTGGGCGGACAGACACTGTTGCAATATGCCCACAAGCCCATGATGGACCAGCTGGCACGCGAAGGTCGCACTGGCCGGCTCGTCACAGTGCCCGAGGGATTTCCCCCTGGAAGTGAAGTAGCCAACACGGCCATACTGGGATATGACCTTAACAAAGTGTACGAAGGCCGTGGCCCGCTGGAGGCTGCCTCCATCGGCTACGATATGGCAGATGACGATATGGCCATACGCTGTAACATCATCACGCTGGAAAACGGCAAGATTATCACTCACAACGGAGGCAATCTGGAGACGCAGGATGCCGACGTGCTCATTAAATACCTGAACGAGAAACTGGCCAAACCCGTCAACGAACGCGAGGGCTGTGAGCGCGTGAAGTTCATTACGGGCATTCAGTATCGCCACCTGCTGGTCATCAAGGGAGGCTCGAAGCACATTGTCTGTGCCCCACCCCACGATCATCCCAACGAGGAGTGGCGTCCCCTGCTGGTGAAAGCTGCTGAAGTAAACGGCTCTTCTGAAGGCAATCGCCTCACACCCCAGCAGACTGCTGACCTGCTGAACGAGCTGATACTGAAGTCGCAGGAACTGCTGGTACAGCATCCGTACAACCAGGAGAAGGCCAGAAAGGGCGAACGTCAGGCTAACAGCATCTGGCCGTGGTCTGGTGGCTATCGTCCTTCGATGCAGACGCTGATGGAACAATATGACGACATCAAGACAGGAGCCGTCATCTCGGCTGTTGATTTGATTCAGGGCATAGGACGCTATGCAGGTTTGCGCATCATCAAAGTGGAGGGTGCTACCGGACTTGCCAACACCAACTATGAGGGCAAGGCTCAGGCTGCCATTGACGCCCTGCGAAACGACGACTTCGTCTTTGTGCACGTAGAAGCCAGCGACGAGGCCGGACACGATGGCGACCTGGAGCTGAAGCTCAAGACCATCGAATATCTGGACCAGCGCCTGATAGCTCCAATCTATCGCGAGGTGCAGACGTGGGCAGAACCTGTCTGCATAGCCATATTGCCCGACCATCTGACTCCTGTCGAGATGCGCATCCATGTGGGACAGCCCGTGCCGTTCATCATCTGGCACCGGGGCATTGAACCTGACGACGTCCGACAGTATGACGAGGTGTCGTGCGTGGAAGGCTCCTACGGTCTGCTGCGCCTGAATGAATTTATGAACGAACTGATGAAAATTAAATAGCGTTATGAAGTATTACAGCACCAATGGGCAGGCGCCCATAGCCGACCTGGAAAAGGCGGTAGTAAAAGGACTGGCAGAAGACCGCGGGCTCTATATGCCAGAGGAAATTTACAAGTTGCCAAAGGCTTTCTTTGACGACATCCAAAACATGAAGTTCCAGGATATTGCCTACAACGTGGCCAGCAACTTCTTTGGCGACGACGTGGACGGCGACGCCCTGCAGGACTTGGTATATGACACGCTGTCATTCGATTGCCCTGTGGTCAAGGTGACAGACCAGATTTACGCTCTGGAGTTGTTTCACGGCCCCACGCTGGCCTTCAAGGATGTAGGTGCCCGCTTCATGGCCCGACTGCTGCGCTATTTTACCAGTTCTTCTAGTTCTACTAAGAACCTCATCAACGTGCTGGTGGCTACCAGCGGCGACACGGGGAGTGCTGTGGCTAACGGATTCCTGGGCGTTGAGGGTATCCATGTCTATGTGCTCTATCCGAAGGGCAAGGTGAGCCCCATCCAGGAGTGCCAGTTCACCACGCTGGGCAAGAATATCACAGCCATTGAGGTGGACGGCGTCTTTGACGACTGTCAGGCGTTGGTCAAGTCGGCATTCATGGATAAGGAACTGAACCAGCACATGAAACTGACATCGGCCAACAGCATCAACGTAGCACGATTCCTGCCCCAGGCGTTCTACTACTTCAATGCCTATGCCCGCATGAAAGCACTGGGCAAGGCTGACCAGCTGGTGATGTGTGTGCCAAGCGGAAACTTCGGCAACATCTGTTCGGCACTGTTCGGACACCAGATGGGACTGCCCATCAAGCGATTCATTGCTGCCAACAATGCCAACGACATCTTCTATAACTATTTGCAGACGGGCAAGTACGAGCCCCGTGCCTCTGTTCAGACGCTGGCCAACGCAATGGACGTGGGCGACCCGTCGAACTTTGCACGCATCCTGAACCTCTACAGCGAGAACGGTCAGTTGACACCCGAGGCTACGCACCATCGCATCACCAACCTGATTAGCGGTGCTACCTACAAGGACGAGCAGATTCGCAAGACCATGCAGCAGTGCTATGAGGAGACGGGCTACGTGCTCGATCCTCACGGAGCATGTGGCTATCAGGCACTGAAGGACGGACTGAAGCCCGGCGAGATTGGCGTGTTCTGCGAGACGGCCCACCCAGCCAAGTTCAAGGAGAAAGTGGACGACATCCTGGGCATAGATATCGAGATACCCGCACGGTTGAAAGCGTTCATGGAAGGCCAGAAGCAGAGCGTCGGGATGAGCAAGGAGTTTGCAGACTTCAAGGCCTACCTGATGAAGCAATAGCCACTTTCCGCAAACGTTTGTGTCTTAAATAAAGTAAAATTGATACGTATTCCGAAAATATTCACTAACTTTGCACATTGTAAAAACAAACTATCTATAAAACATAAAAGTATATGAAACCGTTAAACAAACATTTTGCTCCTAAGAGCGTGATGCCTGAAAAGGTCATTCAGTTTGGTGAGGGTAACTTCCTCCGTGCATTTGTTGATTGGATTATCTGGAACATGGACCAGAAGACCAACTTCAATGGTAGTGTTGTTGTCGTACAGCCTATCGACAAGGGTATGGTAGAATGGCTGAATGGTCAGGACTGCCTGTACCACGTGAACCTGCAGGGTCGTGAGAACGGCAAGCCCGTGAACACCTTGGAGCGTATTGACGTCATCAGCCGTGCACTGAACCCCTACTCTCAGAACGATGCCTTCATGGCACTGGCTGACCAGCCCGAGATTCGTTTCGTCATCTCGAATACCACTGAGGCTGGTATCGCTTTCGATCCTGCTTGCAAGCTGGAGGACAAACCCGCCAGCAGCTATCCCGGCAAGCTGGTTCAGCTGCTGTATCGCCGCTGGCAGACCTTCAACGGTGATCCCACGAAGGGTCTCATCATCTTCCCCTGCGAGCTCATCTTCCTCAACGGCCACGTGCTGAAGGATTGCATCAACAAGTATATTGAACTGTGGCAGCTGCCTGCTGACTTCAAGAAGTGGTTCGATGAGTGCTGTGGTGTATATGCTACACTGGTAGACCGCATTGTACCAGGCTTCCCCCGCAAGGAGATTGCCCAGATTCAGGAGAAGGTCGGCTATCGCGACAACTTGGTCGTACAGGCAGAGAACTTCCACCTGTGGGTCATCGAGGCTCCGAAGGAAGTTGCCAAGGAGTTCCCCGCAGACAAAGCCGGACTGCACGTGCTGTTTGTACCCTCAGAGGAACCCTACCACAAGCGTAAGGTAACCCTGCTGAACGGCCCGCACACTGTGCTGAGCCCTGTAGCCTTCCTGAGTGGTGTCGACATTGTTCGTGACGCCTGCAACCACGAGGTTATCTCGAAGTATATCCACAAGGTACAGTTCGACGAGCTGATGCAGACCCTCGACCTGCCGATGGACGAGCTGGAGAAGTTTGCCGGTGACGTGCTGGAGCGCTTCGACAATCCGTTCGTTGACCATCAGGTGACCAGCATCATGCTGAACTCATTCCCCAAGTTCCAGGCTCGCGACCTCCCCGGCGTGAAGACCTTCCTGGAGCGCAAGGGCGAGCTACCTAAGGGTCTGGTGTTCGGCTTGGCTGCCATCATCACCTACTACAAGGGTGGCAAGCGTGCTGACGGTGTGGAGATTGTTCCCAACGACGACCAGAAGATTATGGA